>JAGOBQ010000651.1 GCA_017999215.1 Thermoanaerobaculia bacterium | reverse complement strand
ACTTCCAGCTCCACGGCGTCCCGCCGGCCCGGCGCGACGACCGCGTCGCGCCCCCCGTCTGGACGCCGGCGCCCGCGCCGCGGCGGTCGGGCGGGGGCGCCCCGAAGGAAGGAGCCGGTCGCGGCCGGGGCGGCCGAAGGGCGCCGGCCCGCAAGCCGGCCCAGGACGGAGCGGGCACGAAGCCTCCCCGCGGCGCTCCGCGAGGGAGGCGCAGGTGACGGACGCTCCGCGCGGGGGGCGCGCGTACTCGGTCGCCCTCGTCGGCCGCCCGAACGTCGGCAAGTCCGCCCTCTTCAACCGCCTTTCCGGGACCCGAAAGGCGCTCGTCCACGACCGCCCCGGCATGACGCGCGACTCCTTCGCCCTCGACCTCGTCAGCGAGACGGGGCGCCGCTGGCGGCTCGTCGACACCGGCGGGCTCGACCTCGACGCGGCCGGCGGCTTCGCCGCCTGGACGAGCGAGAAGGCGCTCGACGCCGTCGTGGACGCCGACCTCCTCGTCCTCGTCCTCGACGGCTCCGACGGCGTCCTCCCCGAGGACGAACGGATCGCCGGCCGCCTCCGCGCGCTCGGCAAGCCGGTCGTCGTCGCCTGGAACAAGGTCGACCGCAAGGAGGCCGATGCCGGCGTGGAGCAGGGGTACCGCCTCGGCTTCGACGACGTCTTCGGCGTCTCGGCCGTCCACGGCATCGGGAGCGACGAGCTCCTCGAGGCGCTCGAGGCTCGCCTCCCGGAGGACCTCGACCCCGAGACGCGCGTCGAGGGGCTTCCCATCGCCATCGTCGGCCGCCCGAACGTCGGCAAGTCCTCGATCGTCAACCGGATCGTCGGCGCCGAGCGGGTCATGGTCTCGGAGATCGCCGGCACCACCCGCAACCCCGTCGACGTGGAGCTCGTCCGCGCCGGCAAGAGCTACCGCCTCGTCGACACCGCGGGCATCCGGCGGAAGGGGAAGACGTCCGACTCGGCCGAGCTCCTTTCGGTCGTCGCCGCGCGCAAGGCGATGGAGCGCGCCCGGATCGCCGTCATCATTTTCGACGCGTCCGAGGGGATCACCTCGCAGGACGCCACGATCGCCGGCTACGCCGAGGAGGCGCGGCGAAGCCTCGTCCTCGTCGCGAACAAGTGGGACCTCCTCGCGGACGACCCCGTCGCCCAGAAGACGCTCCGCGACGACGTCCGCCGCCGCTTCGTCTTCACGCGCGGCGCCGCGTTCCTCACCGTCTCCGCGAAGACCGGGGAAGGGGTGTCGAAGATCCTCCCCGAGGCCGACGCCGTCGCCCGCCGCTCGACGCTGAAGCTCCCGACGGGGGAGCTGAACCGCGTCCTGAAGAAGGCCTTCGAGGCCCAGCTCCCGAAGGGGCGCTCCGGGCGCGAGCTGAAGATCCGCTACGCCGTCCAGATCGCGTCCGAGCCGCCCCTCATCCGGCTCTTCTCCGACCGGGACGAGCCGCTCCACTTCGCCTTCGAGCGCTTCCTCCAGAACCGGCTGCGGGAGAAGTGGGACCTCGCGGGCGTCCCCCTGAAGTTCGTCGTCCGGAAGGGCGAGTAGCCCGTTGCATTAGACTCGGGCCCGGTCCCAGGAGGAAACGCACGGCGTGAGCGAGACGAAGTCGGCCGCGGGAGCCCGCTACAAGGTGGCGGAGGTCTGCCGTCTGGCGGACGTCCAGCCCTACGTCCTCCGGTACTGGGAGAGCGAGTTCCCCGTCCTTTCCTCCCCGAAGGGGGCGAGCGGGCCCCGCCTCTACACCGGCGTCGAGCTGAAGATCATCGAGCGGATCAAGAAGCTCCTCTACGACGAGGGCTACACGATCGCCGGCGCGAAGAAGCGCCTCGAGGCCGAGCTGAAGGAAGGGGAGCCCGCGGCCGCCGAGCCCGAGCCGCTCGTCCTCACGGCCCCGGCGGCGGAGCCGAGCGAATCGACGGCGACGCGCCGTCGCCGCGCGAAGGCCGCGCCGGCGCCCGAGCCGCCGGCCCCCTCTCCCGAGCCCGACCTCGAGCTCTCCGAGACGCCCTCCCTCGCGACGCACGCCGTCGCCTCGTCGCCCGAGCCGTCGATCCCCCTCGAGCTCGACGAGAGCCCGGCGTCCGCCGTCGACCTCGACGACGCCCCGCCTGCGAAGGCCGTTCCCGCCGTCCGCGCGATTGACCCTGCCCCGGCTCCGATGGCACAATCCCCGGACCCCCGGGTGGCGATGGCCCTCGCGGAACTGAAGGAGATCGCAAGCCTCCTTTCCCGCGAAGAAGCCTGATCCTCCCGTCCTTTCGTCCAGGGTCGGGACGTGGCGCAGCCTGGTAGCGTACTTGAATGGGGTTCAAGGGGTCGCGGGTTCGAATCCCGCCGTCCCGACCACTCAATCTAAAGGACTTAGCGCCCCGCGAGGGGCGCTATTCATTTTCGCGCGCAACCTTTCGCGCAACCTCCTCGGGCTCCGGAACCAGCCCCGCCTTCACGCTGAGGTGCTCGACCAGCGGGATGAGGTCTTCCGGCTCCAGGTGCGTGTAGCGGGCGGCCATCGAGTCGTCCGCGTGACCCAGGAAGGCGTTCCGCTTGTAAGCGTCCGATAGAGTCCGTTCGAGCCGGTCGCGGGCTGACCGCCGGCGTTCAGGCGGCGGACTGCGCGAAGGTGGCGGCCCAGCCGGTCGGTGTCAGGTCGTCGATGCGCGCAGCCGGGTGCGT
>JAGOBQ010000121.1 GCA_017999215.1 Thermoanaerobaculia bacterium | reverse complement strand
GTCCCGTCCCACTTCTCGTGGTGGTACTTCATCCCGGGAATGATCCACTTCAGCTGGGGGATCTGCCCCATTATGAGCGCCCCCTTGACCGGGTGCAGCTTCATGACCTCGAACTCGTCGTCCGTGAGCGCCGTCGGCTTGCGCAGGATGCGGTCGTCGATCCCGATCTTCCCGACGTCGTGCAGGAGCGCCGCGATCCGGACCTTCCGGACCTCCTCGAGCGGCTGGCCGAGGTGCCGGGCGATCGCGACGGAGTAGCGCGCGACCCGCTCCGAATGGCCCCGCGTGTACGGGTCCTTCGCGTCGACGGCGGCGGCGAGCGCTCGGATGGAGTTGAGGAAGAGCTCCTGGTTCTCCCGGGCGGCGAGCTTCAGCTTCTCGATCGACTTCTCGAGCTCCCCGCCCATGTGGTTGAACCCTTCGGCGAGCTCCGCGAGCTCGAACGTCCCGGGGACCTCGACGCGCTGGGAGAGGTCCCCTTCCGACATCCGGTGGACCGACTCCGCGAGGGCCCGGACGGGCCGCGAGAGCGCGTTCGCGGCGAGGATCGCCGCGATCACGGCGAGCGCGACGGCCAGCGCCGCGACGAGCCACGACGTCCGCGTCATCTGCGTCGCCGCCGCGAAGGCCCGGGCGACGTCCTTCTCGACGAGGACGCCCCAGTCCGGCAGCTCCTCGGCCGGCCCGACCGGCGCGACCGTCCCGAGGACCCGGCGCGCGGTCTCTCCCGCGCCCCGCGGGTAGGTCCGCGTCAGTCGCACGGGGTGCTGGACGAACTCCGCGACGAGCTCCACGTCGAGCAGCGGCTTGCTGCCGTCGAAGGCCGCCGGGTCGCTCGAGAGGACGAGGTTCCCCCTCCGGTCGACGACGTAGGCGACGAGGTCGCGCTTGCGTTCCTGCTCGAGAAGCACCCGGATCGGCGCGAGCGAGACGAACGCCTCGACGACCCCGTCGACCTCTCCATTCGGCCCGGGAACGGGCGCGGCCATCACGAGACCGGGGTCGGGAAGCCCGGGAATGCGAAGGGCGTCGCCGACGTAGACCGCGCCGCGCAGCGCGGTGTCGAAGGCCCTGTCGAGCTCCCTCTCGAGGATCGGGTCGAGGCCCGCGGGCTGTACGACGCCCCCGCGGCGTTCCGGGTCGAGGGCGCGCAGCACGAGAAAGCTGGGCTCTGCGTCGCGGTACCGCCCGATGAGTCCCGTCCTTCCGACGAAGGCGAAGGGATCCTCGCTCGGCGCGACCGCCCGCGCAAGCTCCAGCCCGTCGCCGATCTTCTTCACCTGGACGAGCATCCGGCGCAGGTACGCGTCGATCGCGTCGGAGAGCGTGACGGCGCTCCGGGTCAGGAACTGCGCCTCCGCGGTCTCGAGCGCGTCGCGGTTGATGGAGACGAGCCGGACCGCGGAAAGCGCGAGCGGTACGATCGAGACGACGACGAGCGTCGCGATCAGAGCCGTGACGATGCGCAGCCGGGGCCGGCGAGGGAGGGCAGCCACCCGGAGATTCTAGCCGTCGCCGCTCGGAAGGCTCGCGGCGAGCTCCTTCTCCGAGACACGCTCGAGGCGCGGCCGTCCGGGGGCGTCCAGCAGGACGTCCCGGAGCCCGGCGCGGTCTCGCTTCTTGTCGCGCGGGAGGAACTTCGGGTAGTCCCGGCGGACGACGGACGACAGGGGCGGAGGCGCGAGGAGGCTGCGGAGCGTCTCGGCGGCGGCCTCCGCGATCGGACCCGGCAGACGGCCCCGATCCGCGGAGAGACGGAGGGCGGCGAGGAGCCCCCACGCGACGGCTTCCCCGTGCCTGAGCCGGTAGGCGGACGCCCCTTCGAGCGCGTGCGCGACCGTGTGCCCGAGGTTCAGGACGTGACGCAGGCCGAGGGCCTCGTCGGGATCCCGGGCGACGACGGAGGCCTTCAGCCGGAGCGAGCGGCCGATCGCCTCCGCGAGCGCGCGGGGGTCGCGCGAGCGGAGCCCCTCGACGAGGCGCGGGAGGCGCCGCCAGAACGGGGCGGAGAGAAGCGCGCACTTGGCGACCTCGGCCAGGCCCGAGCGATGGTCCCGCTCGGAAAGCGTGTCGAGGAGCCTCGTGTCGACGCAGACGAGCCGCGGGTGGTGGAACGAACCGGCGAGGTTCTTGCCGGCGGCGAGGTTCACCGCCGTCTTTCCTCCCAGCGCGCTGTCGGCCGCGGCGAGGAGCGTCGTCGGGACCTGGACGACGGGGACGCCGCGGAGCGCGAGCGACGCCGCGAGGCCGGCCACGTCGCCAACGGTCCCGCCGCCGAACGCCACGACCCCGCCGTCGCGCGTCAGGCCCCGCGCCGCCATCCCGGAAAGGAGCCGGCCGAGCTCCGTCCAGCTCTTCGCCCGTTCTCCGTCGGGAACGACGAGCGGCTCCGGGTCGAGGCTCCGTGCCCCGGTGAGCGCCGCGCGCAGACGATCCCCCTGCGCCGCGAGGACGGGGGCGGACGACACGACGATCCAGCGCCCCGGCGCGATCCGCGGGAGGGCGCCCGCGAGGCGCGCGAGCGCCCCCTCCCCGACCGCCACCTCGCAAGGCACGCCGGCCGCGACGAAGCGGAAGCCGCGGACGGCGCCCCGCTCAGGCCGGCTTCCGACCTTCATCTCCCGCCCGGCGGATGCCGAGCTCGGCGAGCTGGGCGTCCGCGACCGGCCCGGGCGACTCCGACATGAGGCAGCTCGCCGAGGCCGTCTTCGGGAACGCGATCACGTCCCGGATCGAGGCCGAGCGCGTCAGGACCATCAGCATCCGGTCGAGTCCGAGGGCCAGGCCCCCGTGGGGCGGCGCGCCGTAGCGGAACGCCTCGAGGAGGAAGCCGAACTTCGCCGTCGCCTCCTCGGGAGAGATGCCGAGCGTCGCGAAGACCTTCGACTGGACCTCCGGCTGGTGGATCCGGATCGACCCGCCGCCGAGCTCCATCCCGTTCAGGACGACGTCGTACGCCCGCGAGAGGACCTTCCCCGGGTCCGTGTCGAGGAGAGGCACGTCCTCCGGCCGCGGCGCGGTGAACGGGTGGTGCGTCGCGTACCAGCGCGCGTCCTCCGGATGCCACTCGAGGAGCGGGAAGTCGGTGACCCAGAGGAAGTCGAAGCGGTCCTCCGGGACGAGCTTCTCCTCGCGCGCGACGCGGAGCCGAAGCGCCCCGAGGACGTCGTTCACCGTCGCCCTCTTTCCCGCGACGACGAGGAGGAGGTCCCCGTCCTTCGCGTCGAGGGCGGCGCGGGCCGACGCGACGGTCGCTTCGTCCAGCATCTTCTTCGCGTTCGAGCCCCAGCTCCCGGGCGGCTCCGCCTGGAGCTTCACCCAGACGAGCCCGGCCGCCCCGAGCTGCTTCGCGGCGGCCTCGAGCTCGTCGAGCCGCTTGCGCGAGAAGGCCGCGCCCGCGGGGACGGCGATCCCCTTCACCGTCTCGGCCGACCGGAGGATCTCCGAGGGCGAGGCGGAGACGTCGAGCGCGCGGAGCTCGAGGCCGAAGCGGGTGTCGGGCCGGTCGATTCCGAACCGGTCCATCGCCTCGGCGTGCGTCATCCGCGGGAAGGGAACGGGGCACGGGATCCCGTAGGCCGGGAAGACCGCCGCGAAGAGCTTCTCGATCAGCGCGTAGACCGTCTCCTCGTCGGGGAACGACAGCTCGAGGTCGACCTGCGTGAACTCCGGCTGCCGGTCGGCCCGGAGGTCCTCGTCGCGGAAGCAGCGCGCGATCTGGTAGTAGCGCTCCATCCCCGCGACCATCAGGAGCTGCTTGAAGAGCTGCGGGGACTGCGGGAGCGCGTAGAACTCCCCGGGGTGGACGCGCGACGGGACGAGGAAGTCGCGCGCCCCTTCGGGAGTCGACTTCGTCAGGATCGGCGTCTCCACCTCGAGGAAGCCCTCCTCGTGGAGGACCTGCCGGATCCGGAACGTCACGTCGCTCCGCTTCACGAGGTTCGCCGTCATCTCCGGCCGGCGGAGGTCGAGGTAGCGGTACTTCAGCCGCAGGTCTTCCGAGGCCCGGACGTCGTCCTCGATCACGAAGGGAGGCGTCTCGGCGCGGTTGAGGAGCTCGAGCGCGGTGGCCCGGAGCTCGACGTCGCCCGTCGGCATGTCGGGATTCCGGGCGGAGCCCTCCCTGGGGACGATCGCGCCCGTGACGGCGAGGACGTACTCCCCGCGCAGCTCCTTCGCGCGCGCGAGGAGCTCGGGCTCGTCGAGGAGCTCGGCGTCGAAGACGACCTGCAGGATCCCCGAACGGTCCCTCAGGTCGATGAAGACGAGCTCGCCGAAATCGCGGCGGCGGTGGACCCAGCCCTTGACCTGGACCGTCCGTCCGGCGTCCTCCCTGCGGAGCGAGCCGGCGGGGACGCGGGGCACGAGTGCGCTCACGGCGTCTCTCCCTTCAGCGTTCGCGGGAGGTCGCCGATCGGCACCTCCCTCTGCGACCTCTCCACGAGGTCCTTGACGACCACGACGCCCGACTGCCGCTCCTTCTCGCCGACGAGGACGGCCGTGCGGCAGCCGCGCTTCGCGGCGTTCTTCAGCGCGTGGCCCGGCCCTTTCCCGGCGGGGTCGAGGTCGACCGCGACGCCCGCGCGGCGGAGCTCGCCTGCGAGCGCGAGGGCGGCGGCGCGGTCGGCCGGATCGATCGCCACGAGGGCGACGGGCGCGAACGCGTCGATCGCCGCGCGGCGGAACGGCTCGGGGAGGACGTCGACGAGGCGGTCCTCCCCGATCGCGAATCCGATGCCGGGCGTCCTCGGCCCGCCCAGGTCCGACACGAGCCGGTCGTACCGGCCCCCGCCGAGGAGGGCGTCCTGGGCGCCGAGCCCCTGCGCCGTCACCTCGAAGACCGTGCGGGTGTAGTAGTCGAGACCCCGGACGAGCCGGGGCTCGACCCGGTACGGGATCCCGCTCGCGTCGAGGAGCGCGAGGAGCTCCTCGTGGTGCGCCTTCGAGGCGGGGTCGAGGTGGTCGAGGACGCGCGGCGCCCCGGCGAGCGCGGCCGCGAGCGCGGGGTCCTTCGTGTCGAGGACGCGCAGGGGGTTGTCCCGCAGCCGCCGCCGATCGTCCTCCCCCATCGTCCCCTCGTGCGCGGCGAGGTAGGCGCGGAGCGCCTCGACGTAGGCCGGGCGCGACTCCTCGCTCCCGACGCTGTTCAGCGAGACCGAGAGGCCCCTGAACCCGAGGCGGGTGAAGAGGTCGAAGAGCATCACGAGGAGCTCGGCGTCCGTCGCGGCGTCGGCCGCGCCGAGGACCTCCGCCCCGATCTGCCGGAACTCGCGGTAGCGCCCCTTCTGGGGCCGCTCGTAGCGGTACTGCGGGCCGACGTAGTAGAGCTTCTTCACGCCGCCCGCCTGCGGCATCTGGTGCTCGACGTAGGCGCGCGCCACGCCCGCGGTGTTCTCGGGCCGGAGCGAGACGTCGCGCCCGCCCCGGTCGGTGAAGGCGTACATCTCCTTGTGGACGATGTCCGACGCCTCTCCGACGCTCCGCACGAAGAGCTCCGTCGGCTCCAGCACGGGCGTCCGGATCTCGTCGTAGCCGTAGAGGGAGAAGACGGTCCGGGCCGTCTCCTCGAGACGGTTCCAGACGCGCGTGTCGGGCGGGAGCAGGTCCCGCATTCCCTTGACGCTCGTGATCATCGGGGCCGGCCCTTCGTCAGAGGACGGGCACGGGAAGGGGGAAGCTCCGCCCGCGCCGCGCGTCCTCTCGGAGGTACTCCTCCTTGTATTCCAGGTAGTTCCGCCAGTACGCGTCGAGCCCGTCGGCCTCCGCGTCGGTGAGGGGGCGCCGGAGGCGCGCCGGGCTCCCCGCCCAGAGCGTCCGCGGCGGGACGACGGTCCCGCCGAGGACCACCGCGCCCGCGGCGACGAGGGACTTCTCCCCGATCTCGGCCCCGTCCAGGACGGTCGCGTTCATCCCGACGAGGGCGCCGCGCCGGATCGTGCAGGCGTGGACGACGCAGTTGTGGCCGAGCGTCACCTCCTCCTCGAGGAGGAGGGGCCCGACGTCCTTCGTGACGTGGAGCGTCGAGTTGTCCTGCACGTTCGACCGCGCCCCGATCCGGATCGTGCAGCAGTCGCCGCGGACCACCGATCCGTACCAGATCGAGACGTCGTCCCCGAGGACGACGTCTCCGACGACCGCCGCCGTCTCGGCGAGGAAGACCCTCTCGCCGAGGACCGGATTCGCGCCTCGGAAGGGCCGGATGATCACGTCGTCCTCACGGGTCGCCGACGATACCAGAAGCCGAAGCCTCGACTCGAAACGCCCCACTCGCCCGAGCTCGCGAGCCCCCCCTCGCCGATCCGACCGGGTGCACCGAAACCAGTGCAGGGTGGAAGAACGTCGGGAACGACGGGGGGTTGGGGTCCCTCCTCACGAGTTACGCACAGGGTTTTCCTCAGCCTCGCTGAATTCCCTCATATCGTCTTCATATCGATCAGCAGTCGATACACACGTGCCCGCCTCGAAACGAGACGGGCACGAGGCGTGCTTGGAAGAATGCGCCCGCGTTCGCCCTTGACAAGTCGCGTTCGACGTTTTCAGCGCGTGGCGCGCGCGTCTTCGCCCGCCGATGCGAGGAGCGTGCGCGCCTGCCGCCGCGCCGCGTCGGTCACCGAGGCCCCCGCGAGGAGCGCGGCGATCGCCTCGACGCGTCCTCTCTCGTCGAGGCTCGTGACGACGGTCCGGGTCCGTCCCGCCGCGACCTCCTTCCGCACGGAGAGGTGGCGCTCCCCGGCGGCCGCGACCTGCGGCAGGTGCGTGACGACGAGGACCTGGTCGCGCGCGGCGAGGGCCCGGAGCTTCCTCCCGACCGCTTCGGCCGTCGCTCCCGAGACGCCCGCGTCGACCTCGTCGAAGACGAACGTCCTCACCGGGCCGCCGCGCCGGCTCCCGCGCCGCCCCTCTCGCGCGACCTCGGCCTCTGCGAGCGCGGCCGCGACCGCGAGCTGCACGCGGGAGAGCTCGCCGCCCGAGGCGATCTTCGCGAGCGGCCTCGGCGGCTCGCCGGGGTTCGGTGCGAAGGCGAGCGACACGACGTCGATGCCGTGGGGTCCGAACGCGACGTGCTCCTCGTCCGCGAGGAACGTCCCGTCCGGCTCGGCACGGCGCGAGACCTCGACCCGGAACGTCGAGGAGAGGAAGGCGAGGTCGGAGAGGTGCCTCTCGACCGCCTTCGCGAGCTTCGGCGCCGCGGCCTGCCGCGCGGAAGAGAGCTCGAGCGAGGCGGCCCGGAACGCGGCGAAGGCCGCGTCCGAAGCCTGCGCCGCCTTCCGGAGCGCGCCTTCGACGTCGGCGAGCTCGTCCCGCTCGCGTCCGATCGCCTCGCGGTAGGAGAGGACCTCCTCGAGCGTCGCCCCGTACTTCCGCTTCAGCCGCGCGAGGAGGTCGAGCCTCTCCACGACCTCGGCGAGCCTCGCGGGGTCGGCCTCGAGACGCTCGAGCTCCCGCGAGGTCGACGCCGCGAGGTCGGAGAGGCGCTCGACGAGGTCGTCGGCCGTGGCCAGCCCCTCCGCCGCCGAGGCGTCGATCTCCGCGAGCGCGGCGAACGTCCGGCGGAGGGCCGTCAGCGCGGGGAGCGCGCCTCCCTCGTCCGACTCCAGCGCGGCGACGGCGTCGGCGAGGAGCCGCCCCCTCTTCTCCACGCTCTGCAGCGCCGCCTTCTCGCGCGCGAGCGCCTCCTCCTCGCCGGCGACCGGCGCCGCCCGGTCGATCTCGCCGATCCGGAAGTCGAGAACCTCGAGGCGGGCCGGCCCGTCCTTGCCGAGGGCGGCGATCCGCTCGCGGTCGGCCTCCTTCTCCCGGAACGCGGCGTGGAGCCGCGCCACTTCCGCCCCCTTCTCCGCGAGCGCCGCGAAGCGGTCGAGGAGCTCCCGCGGCGCGGCGGGGTCGAGGAGCTCTCGCGCCTCCGCCTGCCCGTAGAGAACGAGGAGCCGCGGCGCCACCTCCGCGAGCGTGCGGAGCGCGGCGGGCGAGCCGTCGAGGAAGAGACGCCCCTTTCCCGAGGAGGAGACCTCGCGGCGCACGACGAGCTCCGACGGACCGCGTGCCTCCCCGTCCCGGAGCCCCGCGGCGGAGAGCGCCGCGCCGACCGCCGGGTCGTCGGTCTCGAAGGAGCCCTCCACGACGAGCCGCTCCGCCCCGCCGCGGACGAGCGTCGCGTCCGAGCGCTCGCCCGACAGGAGCGAGAGCGCGTCGACGACGAGCGACTTGCCGGCGCCCGTCTCCCCCGTCAGGACGGTCAGACCCGGCTCGAGCGCGACGTCGACGTCCTCGAGCACGGCCAGGTCGCGGACGCGGAGCGACGAGAGCACGGTCTCAGCGGGCGGCGCGGTCCCGGAGCCAGCGAAGGGTCATCGCGAGGCCGATCGACGTGGCGCCCGGCGCGTAGCCGGCGTGCTCCCGCTCGAAGTAGGCGTTCGGCGCGATGTCGACGTGCGCCCAGGGCGTCGTCGGGTCGACGAACTCCTTGAGGAACATCGCCCCGTTGATCGACCCGCCGTTCCGCCCGCCCGTGTTCTTGAAGTCGGCCCAGTCGGAGCGGATGTTCTCCTTGTAGTCGTCCCAGAGCGGAAGGCGCCAGAGGCGCTCGTCGGTCCGCTCGCCGGCAGAGACGAGCTCCTTCACGAGGTCGTCGTGGTCGCTGAAGACGATCGAGGCCTCGAGCCCGAGGGCGACGAGGGCCGCGCCCGTGAGCGTGGCGAAGTCGACGATCGCCGCCGGCGAGAGCTCCTTCGCATAGTCGAGGGCGTCGGCGAGGATGACGCGCCCCTCGGCATCGGTGTTGTCGATCTCCGCCGTCTTCCCGTTCCGGAAGGTGACAATGTCGCCCGGCTTGTACGCCGTCCCCGAGGGCAGGTTCTCGGTGAGCGTCGCGAGGGCGACGACGTTCACGGGAAGCCCGAGCTCGGCCGCCGCGAGGACCGCCCCGCAGACCGTCGCCGCGCCGAGCATGTCCCACTTCATGTCGCCCATCCGGTCCGCGGGCTTGAGGGAGATGCCGCCGGAGTCGAACGTGACCCCCTTGCCGACGAGGACGACGGGCTTCTCGCCCTTCCTCCCGCCGCGGTGCTCGAGGATCACGAACCGCGGCTCCTCTGCGGCTCCGCGGTTGACGGCGAGGAGGCCGCCCATCCGCTCGCGCTCGATCTCCTTCCTGCCGAGGACGGTCGCCTTCACGCCCCGCTTCCGCGCGGCGGCCTTCACGGTCTCGGCGAACGTCCGCGGGACCATGTCGCTGCCCGGCGTGTTCCCGAGGTCGCGGACGAAGGCCGACGCCGCGGCCACGACCGCGGCCTCGTCGGCCGCCGCCTTCAGCTCCTTCGGAGTCGCCGCGAAGACGCCCCGCCCCGAGGAGAGGGCGAGCGCCGAGAGGCGCGCCGCCTCCCGGACCGAAGCCTTGTACCGGGGGAACGCGTAGCCGGCGACGAGCAGGTTCCGCACGACGAAGTCGCGCGCTTCGGCCGCGGTCATCCGCAGGAGCGTGAAGGGGAAGTCGACGAGCGCCGTCCGCTCGCCGTTCTTCTCGAGCGCCTTCACGGCGCTCCGGAGCAGGACGCGCG
>JAGOBQ010000003.1 GCA_017999215.1 Thermoanaerobaculia bacterium | reverse complement strand
GGCCGGGCGCCCGGTGGGGGGCCGGCGTCGGGGCCCGCCCCGGTCGCGGCGCGAGGTCGAGCGCGTAGGGCGGCCGCCCGTCCACGCGAACCTCCTCGACCGGCCCGTAGGAGAAGCGGGAGATCAGGTCGGACAGGCGGACCGGGCCGAGGAGGGGGTCGTCCTCGGAGCCGCCCACCTCGGGCGGTCGGGACGCCCGGCGCTCGGCCCGCTGGTCGACGCGGCGCCGATGCTCCTTCGCGTCCTCCTCCGCCACCTCGGCGAGCTCCGCCTCGGTGGGGGGCCGTCCATCCACCTCCAGCAGCCCGCGCCGCACGGCGTTCCCGTCGCCGGCGGTGTATCGGAACCGTCGGCGTTGAATCGTCCGCGGCCTCCCGTCGCGCCCGAAGTCGGTCTTCACCTCCACCTGCTCGAACGTCGCGGCCGCCACCGCGAGGTCGGCCCGCCGCTGCGCGCGGGCCACGGCGCGGATCAGCTCTTCGGCCGACACCGGGACCAGGCTCTCCTCACTCCGCGGAGGCGCGCCGAAGGCCGGCACCGCCGATAGAACGGCGAGGCCCAGGACGGCGCTCCGGCGGGCGAGGTGCCTGCTCATGCCCGGAACGTTACGATGCCTGCATGACGAATGCACCCAAGTCGTCGTTCGAGCTCGCCATGGAACGCCTCCGGGCCGCCGACCGGGAGTCCGGCGTCGAGGAGAAGACCCTTACCGACGCGCAGAAGGCCGCCATCGCCGAAGCCCGTTCGGTCGCGTCCTCCCGGCTCGCCGAGCGCGAGATCCTCTTCCGCGACGCCCTGAAGAAGGTCTACGACCCCGTCGAGAGGGAGAAGGCGGAGGAGGAGTACCGCGTCGACCGGAGCCGGATCGAGGCCGACCGCGACCGGGCGATCGAGAGAATCCGCAGCGGGAAGAGCTGACGGAAGTGGCGGCGTGAGAGTCGTCGTAACGGGCGGAACGGGGTTCCTGGGGCGGGCGCTCGTCGCCGCGCTCGCCGGCCGGGGGGACGAGGCCGTCGTCGTGACGCGCGACCCTTCCCGCGCGGGACTCCCGCCCGGCGCCCGGGGCACCGGCTGGGACGGCCTTGCCACGGCCGTCGACGGCGCCGGCGCCGTCGTGAACCTGGCCGGCGAGACGATCGCCCAGCGCTGGACGACCGCCGCGAAGGCCCGGATCGTCGGGAGCCGGGCGCAGGCGGCGGAGCGGGTCGGCGCCGCCCTTCGCGCCGCGAAGGGCCCGCCCGCCGTCCTCGTCAACGCCTCGGCCGTCGGCTACTACGGGAACCGGGGCGACGAGGAGCTGACCGAGGAGAGCCTCGCCGGGAACGGCTTCCTCGCCGAGACGACGCTCGCCTGGGAGCGCGCCGCGCGGGAGGCGGTCCCGGACGGCGTCCGCCTCGTCCTCCTCCGGACCGGCTTCGTCCTCGGCGAGGAGGGGGGCGGGCTTTCGAAGATGCTCATCCCCTTCCGCTTCGGCCTCGGCGGGCCGCTCGGCTCCGGACGGCAGTGGGTCCCGTGGATCCACCGCGACGACCTCGTCGCCCTCCTCCTCGCCGCCCTCGACGACGCCCGGTTCGAGGGGCCGGTGAATGCGACCGCCCCCGCGCCCGTCCCGATGAAGGAGCTCGCCGCGGCGCTCGGGCGGGTCCTCCGGCGCCCGGCCTTCGCCCCGGCGCCCGCCTTCGCGATCCGCGCGGCGATGGGCGAGATGGCCGCGCTCGTCCTCGACGGCCAGCGGGCGCTCCCCGGGAAGGCCCTCGCCCTCGGCTTCTCCTTCCGCTTCCCCGACCTCGAGCCCGCGCTCCGCGACCTTCTCGCCCCGGCCCCGGGCTGACCCGCCCGGGTCCTGGCGGTCTTCCGCTCCTCCCGCGCGTGCCGGCGGCGTCCGTCCCGCGTAGACTCGCTCGATGGCGCCCTCGATCGGAACCTCCGTCCCGCGCGTCGACGGCCCCGCCAAAGTGGCCGGCACGGCGCGCTACGTCGACGACCTCGTCCTCCCCGGGATGCTCCACGGCGCGACCGTGCGGAGCGACGTCCCACGCGGCCGGCTCCGCGGCGTCGACCTCGACCCCTCCTTCGACTGGACCGGCATCACCGTCGTCACCGCCGACGACGTCCCGTCGAACGTCGTCCCGCTCATCGAGGGGGACCAGCCGGTCCTCGCGAAGGACGAGATCCGGCACGTCTACGAGCCCGTCGCGCTCCTTGCCTGCGAAGACCGCCTCCGCCTCGCGGAGGCGCTCCGGCACGTGACGCTCCGCGTCGAGCCGCTCCCGCCCGTCCTGACGATCGACGACGCGCTCGCCGCGCGCGAGCTGCTCCGGCCTCCCGACAACGTCTTCAAGCGCTACCTCATCACGAAGGGGCGCGGCGGCGCGGCGGTCGACGACTGCGAGATCGTCGTCCGCGGCGTCTACGAGACGGGCTGGCAGGAGCACGTCTACATCGAGCCGAACGGCATGATCGCGTTCTGGGACGAGGCCGGGGCGCACGTCGTCGGCTCGCTCCAGTGCCCCTACTACATCCAGAAGGGGATCAAGGGGGTCTTCGGCCTCGAAGACTCTTCCGTCGACGTGACGCACGCCGTCACCGGCGGCGCCTTCGGCGGCAAGGAGGACTTCCCGACCGTCGTCGCCCTCCACGCGCTCCTCCTCGCGAAGAAGGCGGGGCGGCCGGTGAAGATCGTCTACGGCCGGCAGGAGGACGTCGAGGCCTCGACGAAGCGGCACCCCTCGCGCGTCGAGATCGCGAGCGGCTGCGACCGCGACGGGACGCTCCGCGCCGTCTCGATCCGCGTCGTCTTCGACGGCGGCGCCTACGTCACCCTCAGCCCCGTCGTCCTCTCCCGCGGCGCCCTCCACGCCTGCGGCGCCTACCGCTGGGAGGACGTTTCGGTCGAGGCGCTCGCCGTCGCGACGAACACGCCGCCGAACGGCGCCTTCCGCGGCTTCGGCGCGCCCCAGACGATCTGGGCGATCGAGCGGCACGTGGACCGCGTCGCCCGGACGCTCGGCATGGACCCGCTCGACCTGAAGCGGAAGAACGTCCTCCGCCTCGGCGACACGACCGCGACCGGCCAGACCCTGAAGGAGTCGGTCGGGGTCGAGGAGTGCGTCGAGAAGGCGCTCGCCGCGAGCGGTTACGCCGGCAAGCGCGCCCGCGGCCCCGTCGTCTCCGGGCGGACGGCGCGCGGCGTCGGCGCCTCCGTCTTCCTCCACGGCGCCGGCTTCACCGGCTCGGGCGAGAAGTACCTGAAGGGGAAGGTCGCCGTCGACCTCCTCCCGGGCGGCCGCGCGCGCGTCCGGACCGCCTCGACCGAGATGGGGCAGGGCGTCGAGACCGTCTTCCGCCAGATCGCGGCCGACGGGCTCGGCGTCGGCGTCGAGCGCGTCGACTTCGCCGTCCCGTCGACGAAAGTCGTCCCCGACTCCGGCCCGACCGTCGCCTCGCGCACCGTCATGGTCGTCGGCTCGATCCTCGAGAGGGCGGCGAAGGAGCTCGCCGGCCGCGTCGCCGCGCTCGCCGAGGAAAAGGGCGTCCCCCCCGCCGCCGCCTGGGAGCTCCTCGCGGCCGACCCGGAGCGCGCGTCGTGCCTCGTCCAGTACGAGCCGCCCCCCGACGTCGTCTGGGACGACGCCACCTACTCGGGCGACGCCTACCCCGCCTACGGCTGGGCCTGCGACGTCGCCGAGGTCGAGGTGGACCTCGACACCTTCGAGACGAAGGTGACCGGCTTCTGGGCCGCGGTCGACGTCGGCCGCGCCATCAACCCGACGCTCTGCGCCGGCCAGGTCGAGGGAGGGACGCTCCAGGCGATCGGCTGGGCGCTCACGGAGAAGCTCGTGACGAAGGACGGGAAGATCCTGAACCCGCGGATGACGAACTACATCGTCCCGACGAGCCTCGACGCGCCCCCGTTCGAGACGATCCTCGTCGAGAGCGCCTACTCGCGAGGCCCCGGCGGGGCCAAGGGGGTCGGCGAGCTGCCGATGGACGGCGGCGCGCCGGCCGTCGCCGCCGCGATCGAGCACGCCACCGGCCTCGTCCTCGACCGCCTTCCGATGCTCCCCGAGGACCTCTTCGAAGCCTCGACGAAGGGAGGCGCGCGATGAGCGTGACGCTCATGGTCAACGGCGTCGCCCGCACCGTCGACGCTCCGCCCGCGACCCGCCTCCTCGACGCCCTCCGCGAGACGCTCGCCCTGACCGGGACGAAGGAAGGGTGCGGCGAGGGGGAGTGCGGTGCCTGCACCGTCCTCCTCGACGGCGTCCCCGTGAACTCCTGCCTCGTCGCCCTCGGCCAGTGCGCAGGGCGCGAGGTGACGACGGTCGAAGGCCTCGGCGACGTCGCGCACCTGACGCCTCTCCAGGAGACGATGGTCACCGAAGGGGGCGCCCACTGCGGCATCTGCACCCCCGGGATGCTCCTCTCGGCCGAGGCGCTCCTCCGCGAGAAGCCGAACCCGACCGACGGCGAGATCCGCGAGGCGATCGCCGGCAACGTCTGCCGCTGCACCGGCTACCAGAGGATCGTGAACGCCGTGAACGAAGCGGCGAAGCGGCGGGAGGCACGCTCGTGAGCGTCGCCGGCCTCGCCCTTCACCCGTTCTCCACGCCGAAGTCGCTCGACGACGCGCTCGCGCTCCTCGCCCAGCGCGCCGCGCGCAGCGAGAAGACCGTCCTCCTCGCCGGCGGCACCGACTGGTTCGTGGAGCGGCACGTCGCGCCGCCCGAGACGGCCGGGACGCTCCCGCTCGTCGTCGACGTCTCGCGCCTCGACGCCCTCCGCGGGATCGCCCTCGACGGCGAGACCCTCCGCGTCGGGGGCGCGACGACCTACCTCGAAATCCGGAAGGACGCGCGCGTCGCCGCCCGCTGCCCGCTCCTCGCCGCGATGGCCCGCGACGTCGGCGCGCTCCAGATCCAGGCCCGCGGCACCCTCGGCGGCAACCTCGCCTCCGGCTCCCCCGCCGCCGACGGCGCCTGCGCCCTCGCGGCCCTCGACGCCACGCTCGTCCTGACGAGCGTCCGCGGCGCGCGCCGCGTCCCGCTCTCGTCCTTCTACACGGGCTACCGAAAGAGCGTCCTCGCCGCCGACGAGCTGATCGAGGCCGTCGAGGTCGCTCTCCCGCCCGAGGGCTCCCCCTTCGCGTGGCGGAAAGTCGGGACCCGCCAGGCGCAGGCGATCTCGAAGGTCGCCTTCGCCGCCCTCGCCGTCGTCGCGGAGGGACGCGCGACGCGCCTCGGCCTCGGCATGGCCTCCGTCGCGCCGACGGTGGCGTTCCTCCCGACGACTCGCGCGCTCGGCCTCTCGAAACCCTTCGCCGGGATCTCCGACGCCGACGTGGAGAAGGCGATCCTCGCCGACGTCTCCCCGATCGACGACGTCCGCTCGACGGCGGCCTACCGGCGCCACGTCGCCGTGAGGCTCGCGCAGCGGTTCTTCGAGGAGCTCCGCACGGCCTGAGCCCGTCGCTGCCCGCGGTCCGCCCGCCTACTGCCGGAGGATCTTGTCCATCGCCCTTCCGCGGGCGAGCTCGTCGATCAGCTTGTCGAGCTGGCGGATCTTCCGCATCAGCGGGTCTTCGACCTCTTCCACCCGAACGCCGCAGACGACGCCCGTGATGAGCGCGGCGTTCGGGTGGAAGGCCGGAGCCCCCGCGAAGAACGTCTCGAAGTCGGTCCCTTCCCGAAGCTGCCGCTCGAGCTCCTTCCCGGAGTAGCCGGTCAGCCAGCAGAAGATCCGGTTCACCTCGGCCTTCGTGCGGCCCTTGCGTTCCGCCTTGTTCACGTAGTGCGGGTAGACGCTCGCGACGCTCGTCTTGAAGATGCGGTGTCCCGCCGTCGTGCCCTGCCGAATCGTCGCGGGAGCCGCCGCCTTCAGCCGCACCAGCCGGCCCTTCCGACGGACGATGTTCTTGTAGTCCCACTGGACGTCCCGCGCCTCCGCGAGCCAGCGCCCGAGCTTCTCCGTGTCGACCTCGCCCGCGGACGTGTAGCGCGCCTCGGCCGCCTTGAAGCTCCCTTCCTTCCGGAGCCCCTTCTCCGCGAACGACTGGCCGCTCCAGAAGAGGAGGCGGACGCCGTCCTTCAGCTTGCTGTAGCCGACGATCGGGTTCCCGTCGAGGAACCAGACCGGGTGGGCGTGCCAGCCCTTGCTCTCCGCGTCGGGCAGCGCCCGGTCGATCTCTTTCGCGAGGAGGTCGCAGATCTTCCGGTCGGCGGGAGCAAGGGCGGCGTTGTACGTACGGGTGTCCGCGTGCATCGAGACCTCCTCGTTCAGCGACCCGCCGCTACGGGTGAGCGCCGAGATAGCGACCGACGGGAAGGGCGGCGACGTAGAGGCCGAGCCCGAAGGCGACGTGGCTCGCGAGGCTCTTCAGCCGGGCACGCGTCGGATCGGGCGTCCGGGCCGACGCGACGCCGAGCCCGAGGGCCGGCTGCATCACGAAGAACGGAAAGACGACCGTGACGAGACCGAAGAAGAGCGCCGGCAGGAGCGCGGCATGCAGCAGGCTGTCGCCCGCGGTGAGAAGGGCGAGGGCGGCGGCGAGCCCCACCCCGATCCCGTAGTGGACGACCCGGCCGACGAGGCACTCTCCCGCCTTCGGCGCGGCGGCGGCGATCCGCTCGTGCCGGAACGTCCCCGCCGGCATGTGCCCGACCCAGCGCCCGAGGAGGCAGAGGTCGAGAGATGGAATGCCGAACGCGACCTTCAGGAACAGGTTCCAGAGATCCATGACCAGCGTCGCGCCGAGACCGACGACGGCCACCCCGACTACTAATTGAAGGCTCATCGCCGGAGGCTAGCGCAGCTCCACCGCCCGCTCCAAAGAGAAGGGGGGGTCTGGTCTACACTCTACACTCTACGGAGCCGCCCCGGCGACCGCCCGGACCCGCACGAGGAGGAGGCGCCCCTCCTCGTCCCGCGGGTCGCGCGCGAGCCCCTCCGCGAGGACGGCCGTCGCCTCGTCGAACCGCCTGGTCCGCGCGAGGAGGCGCGCGAGGTTGTGGCGGACGAGACGAGACGAGGGGTCGAGGCGGAGCGCCTCGCGGTAACGCGCGAGCGCCTCGTCGGCACGGCCGAGCCCGGCGAGGACGTTCGCGAGGTCCCCGATCGTCGACGCGTCCCCCGGCTCGAGGCGGACCGCCTCTTCGAACGCCGCGCGCGCCTCCTCGTACCGCCCCATCTCGGCGAGCGTCAGGCCGGCGTTCCGGTGCCCCGCGGCCTCGCCCGGCGCGAGCCGCGCCGCCTCGCGGAACTCCGCGAGCGCTCCGGGCGCGTCGCCCCGGGCCGCGAGGGCATTGCCGAGGTTGTTCCGGATCGCCGCGTCCGACGGATCGGCAATCGCCGCCCGGCGGAACGCGTCGAGCGCCGTCTCGGCGTCTCCCGGCCGCCCCAGCTGCGTCAGCGCCACGCCGAGCGCGTTGAGCGCCTCCGCCGACCCGGGCCGGAGGCGAACGGCCTCGCGCAGGTGCGGCTCGGCCCCGGCCGCGTCGCCCGAGGCGAGGAGAGCGGCTCCGAGGAGCCGCTCTGCGACGTGGTTCTCGCCGGTCACGTCGTGGGCACGGCGGAAGAGCGTCGCCCCGTCGCGCCAGTACTCGACCTGCCCGCGGGCCACCGGGGCGAGCACCAGCAGCGCGACGCCCCCCACCGCGGCGAGCGCGACCCCGGGCGCCGCGCGGCGGGCCACGACGCGGCGCACCCCTTCCGCGAGCGCCAGCGCGAGGCCGACGTAGGGAACGTAGGTGTACCGGTCGGCCACCGACTGCTCCCCCACCTGGACGAGGCCGATCACGGGGACGAGCGTCCCGACGAACCAGAGCCACCCCACGAGGAGGAACGGCGCGCTCCGGCGTGCGCGCCACGCCGCGAACGAGAGAGCCGCGAGGAGGAGGATCGCCCCGGCGAGCTCCAGAGGAGCGGGCGCGCCCCGGTGCGGGTAGAAGACGGCGAGGCCGGCCGGCCAGACGAGCATCCGGAGGTACGTGACGATCGAGACGGCCGCGTGCCCGAGCCGCTCGGAGAGCGGGAGGACCTCCAGGCTCGAGACGCCTCCCCCGCGCGACTGTGCCAGGAACGTCACGACGCTCGAGAGCGCGACGAGCGCGAAGAGAGGGATCTTCTCGACGAGGAGCGGCCGGAGCCGGGCCCACGGCGGCTTCTCGCCGAGAGGCAGGCGCCCCAGCGGCCAGGCGTCGAGGAGAAGCATCAGGAACGGCGCCGTCACGGCCATCGGCTTGGCCAACAACGCAAGAGCGAGACAGAGGGTCACGAGGGCGAGACGCGGGAGGGCGCGGGCTCCCGGCGCCCGCTTCGCGTACGCGGTGTACGCCGCGAGCGCCAGCCAGAGGAAGAGCGCGGAGAGGACGTCCTTCCGCTCCGAGAGCCACGCGACCGACTCGACGTGCGCCGGGTGCCAGGCGAAGAGCGCCGCGACCGCCGCCGCGACGCCGGCACTCCCGGTCCACGCGCGCACGAGGAGGAGGAGCAGCACCGACGAGACGACGTGGAGGGCGAGCCCCATCGCGTGGTGGCGCCCCGGCTCGGGGCCGAAGAGCTCGACGTCGGCCATGTGGGAGAGCCAGGCGAGCGGGTGCCAGTTCCCCGTGTGGAACGTCCCGAAGGCCCACTCCACGCCTTCTGCCGTCAGCCCCCCGAGGACGACGGCGTTGTCGCGGAGGTAGTTCGGATCGTCGAAGTTGACGTAGCCGAACCCGGCCGCCGGCAGGAAGACCCACACGGCGATCAGCGCGACGACGACCGCCGAGCCAACCGCCGCCGCCAGGCCGGAGTCGAACGAACGGGGCAGGGGTGCGGAAGGAGCGGGAATGTCGGCCTCCGGGCGAGGCCAGCGGCGGGCCATGGCCTCAGGATAGCGGAGCGGCGCCCCTTCTTCAGAGCGGCGGGATCAGGCCCGAGAGGATCGCGGCGAGCGTCGCCGAGCTGACGATGAGCCACAGGAGGAGGCCCTGGACGAGCGGGCGGAGGCCGACCCTCACCAGGACCTCCCGCGTCAGGCCGGTCCCGATCAGGAAGAGAGTGAGGACGAGGAGCTGGCGCGCCACCGCCGCGAGGCCGGTCCAGAGCGGCTCGAGCTGCGGCGCGGCCGTCCGGAGGGCCGCCGCGGCGACGAAGCCCGCGATGAAGAGAGGGAACTTCGGCCGCTCGCCCGAGCGGGCGAGGAGCGCCGCCCCGAGGACGCACGGCACGATCCAGAGCGCCCGCGTCAGCTTCACCGTCGTGGCGAGCGCGAGCGCCTCCGGCCCGTACGCCGAGGCCGCGCCGACGACGCTCGACGTGTCGTGGATCGCGAGCGCCGCCCAGAGGCCGAACCGCGCCGGGTCGAGGCCGACGAGATGCCCGACGGCCGGAAAGAGGAGGAGCGCCGTCGCGTTCAGCGTGAAGACCGTCGCGAGCGAGACCGCGATCTCGTCGCTCTTCGCCTTCACGACCGGAGCCATCGCCGCGATCGCGCTCCCCCCGCAGATCGCCGTCCCGAACGAGATCAGCGTCGAGACCGGCCCCGACGTCCCGGCGAGGCGGCCGAGGAGGACGCCGAGCGCGAGCGTGAGCGCGATCCCGACGACGGTGTAGACGAGCGACCCCGCGCCGACGCGCGCGACCGCGCCGAGGCTCAGCCCGAATCCGAGTCCGACGACGGAGACCTGGAGGAGCATCTTGCTCCACGAGGCCGTCCGGGCCGGGGCGGGGTTCCCGACGAGGAGGCTGAAGAAGACCCCGCCCGCGAGCGCCGCGGCCGGGCCGACCCAGGGGAGGAGGCTCGCGGCGGCGAGGGCGAAGAAGAGGGCGGCGCGAGCGCGCGAGGACATCCGCGCATTATTCGGGGCTCGCGGCGCGCCGCAAGCGGAGGCCGCCAGCGCGCAGTCTTCGCGCCGGCCATCGGGCCGGCAGGCCTGGACCGTCCGACCGGAGCTCAGAGCGAGTCGTCGACGCCCGCGATGAACGTCGCGTCGTGCGATTCCTCGTCGATCACGATGGCGTAGGAGAAGACCGCCGCGGTGGCCTCGACGACGAGGAACGCGCCTTCATGGACGTCGTCGCCGGCGTCCAGCGAGACGAAAACGTCGTCGATCTGGAGCGGTTCCCGGGGCGCCAGGGTCCGCGAGAAGGGCGTTCCGATGGGCTCCCCGTCGCTCTCGAACAGCTTCAGGGTCACCTCGACCTGCGCCTCTTCCGGGTTGAAGACGCCGACGTTCGTGCGGAACCCGCCCTCGAGCCCGTCGCCGCCCCACGAGAGAGGCACGAGGACGGAACGCGTCCGGGCCGCCGCTCTCGGCAGCGCCGGAATCGTCGTTCCGTTCGTCACGCCGGGCGACGGCGAGGAGGAGACGCGGGAGGTCGCGACGACCGGGAGCGCGCCGTCGAAGGTCAGCTCCAGAGGTCCGGCCGTGCCCGCACGCGAGATCTTCGCGAGCACGTCCCGCAGGACGGTCGAGCTCCGCGGCGGGACGAAGACGACCCGGTCGAGTCCGACGACGGCGGGAGGGCACTCCCGTCCCGCGAGGCAGTGGTGGCTCAGGTCGACCCGCGCCGTCGATCGCGAGCCGTTGAAGAGGGAGAGGTCCGAGCGAAAGAACGCACCGTTCTGCCCCGGAAGGGACGCCGAGGCGGGAATGGTCATCCGGACGAGCGGCGTCAGGGAGACGTCGTCGAAGTGGGCCCGAGCCTCTCCCCCCGACGAGCCGTAATTGACGACGAGCAGAACGCGAATGCTCCGGACCTGCAGCCCCGGCGGCGCCTCCAGGAACTGCGCCGGGCGTTCGACCCACTCGTCGACGACCTGCGGAGGGGGCGAGGGGATCGAGCCGCCCCCACCGGCGGGTGTGCCGGAGTACCCGGCTCCGAGGCATTCGGCGCTCTCGTGCGCCGAGAGACTCGCCCAGGCCCCGATGCGGCCGTCCTGGCCACCGGGAATCCGCGCCCGGAATCTCAGCGCGAAGCCGACGACCGGCGCCTCGACCGCGACGCACTGCCAGAGCTTCACGAAGTGCGGCATGCCCGAAGTGACGTTCGTCAGGAGGGCGGACCCCGAGCCCGCGGAGCCGGACGCGTCGAGATTGGTCCAGGCCACGTCCGTCTCAGGCTCGGCGGTCCAGCCCTCGAGTCCCGTCGTGAATCCCGGGTTCGAGATCAGGTTCGCGACCTCGCTTGGGGCGGCGCCCGCCGGTCCGGCCAGGAGAATGGCGAGCAGGGAGACGGGCACGAGTCGCATGTCGACGCTCCTGAGGCCTGTCGAATCCGGGGGCGTTCGGAAACGGGCACCGGAGAACGAGCCGGAGCTCGCCTGCGCACCCGAGGCGGACCCACCGTCGACTGCGGCCTGCGAGGATCGGTAGCAATGCACGAGCCAGGCGGCGCGCCCCCGCGAGAGGACGGGAGGACCATCGTCCGCGGGGAAACCGCGACGTCGGCGAGCGCCGGTTCGAGGCGCTGGTCCCTCGCGCCCCGCCCGGCCCTCTCGGGCCGGGCGGCCTCGCGCACTACGGTCTCGCTTTCGCGAGGACCGCGGCGAAGCGGGCGTCGGCCCGGAGGCTCGCGAGGTCCTCGTCCCCCTCGATCGTCGCGCGGGGTCCGAAGCCGGCCTCGACGGCCTTCCCGAGCCGGTCGAGCGCCTCGTCCTTTCTCCCCGAGAGGGCGTAGGCGCAGGCGAGGTTGTAGAGGACGTTCGGCCGGCCGGCCTGGGGGACCTTCGGGAGCGCCTCCTCGAGGCGGGCGATCGCCGTGGGGTAGTCCTTCGCGAAGAGGGCGAGGAGGCCGCCGCGCGAGATCGCCGAGGTGAGGGCCCGCTGCGCCGCCTCGTCGTTCGGGTCGGCCTCGACGATCCTCCGGTAGAGCGCGGCCGCCTCGTCGGGCTCGTTCCCGAAGAGGTGCGTCAGCGCGGCGCGGGCGGCGTCGGGCTCGGGCCCCGGCGACGGCGGCGCGGCGAGCCGGTCGACGAGCCACGCGACCGTCTCCTTCACGAGCCGCCGCGATTCGACCCCTTCGTCGAGCGCGTCGAAGGCGTGCGTCAGGCGCGGCGCCTGGACCATCGTCCAGGGGGCTCTCCCCGCGAGCGCCCTCGCGAAGTGCGCGCGGATCCCCTCGTTCAGCTGCGGGTTGTCGCGCCCGGCGAGGACGTAGAAGACGGGGAGGTCGGCCCGGAGCGAAGGAGGCTCCGGCCTCGCGTTGCCGTAGTAGAGGACGGCGGCCGAAACGCCGGGCCGCGGCTTCTCCATGAGCCACGGAAGGGCGAGCGAGACGTTCGCCGAGCAGGCCCAGACCGCGAGGCGGGACGGGTCGATGCCGAGCGCGGCGCCGTTCGCGGCGAGGTGGGCCATCAGCGCGTCGAGGCTCCGCGCCGGGTTCTCGCGATCGGAGGTGTAGACGACGCCCGCCATCCCGTGGGCCGCCACGAGGCGCGCCCAGTCGCGGTAGATCTCCCACGTGCCGAACGGCATCCCGGTGACGTTTGCGAAGACGACGGCCGGGACGGGCTTCTTCGACGCCCCCGGCGGGAGCGTGACGTCCATCGTTCTCTCCCCGTCCCCGAACCGGAGTCCCGGGCGCAGGAGCGCGTCCTGCATCCCCGGCACCTTCCAGACGACGCCGTACGTCGTCACGTCGTGCGGGGAGCGGGGCTGGGCCGAGGCAGCCGCGGCGAGGAAGAGCGGGACGGCGGCGAGGCGGAGCGCGAGCTTCATCGGCGAGACCTCCGGATGCCCCTTCCTACGCCCCCGCCGCGGAAAGGTTGTGGACGCCCCGGGCGTCCGCCCGGCGCGACGTCAGCGCGCGAGGACGAGGACGAGGACTTCCGCCGAGACGATCCGGAGGATCATCGTGAGCGGGTAGACCGCGACGTAGCCGAGCGTCGGCGCGTCCGACCCGGCGAGGCCGTTCGCGAACGCCAGGGCCGGCGGGTCGGTCATGCTGCCGGCCATCACGCCCGTCAGCGTCAGGAAGTTGACGCGGAAGACGAGCCGCCCGATCGCGCCGACGACGAGCATCGGGACGATCGTGATCGCCGCCCCGATCGCCATCCAGGTCAGGCCGGGCCCCTTCACGAGCGTGTCGACGAAGCCGGCGCCGGAGCGGAGACCGACCGCCGCCAGGAAGAGCGCGATGCCGATCTCGCGCAGCATGAAGTTCGCGCTGATCGGGAGCCAGAAAACGAGCGGGCCGACGCGCCCGAGCCGCGAGAGGAGGATCGCGACGAGGAGCGGCCCTCCCGCGAGGCCGAGCTTCACCGGCGCCGGCATCCCCTGCAGGTGGATCGGGAAGAGGCCGACGGCGACGCCGAGGGCGATCGTCAGGAAGACCGGGACGAGGTGCGGGTAGTTCAGGTCGCGGGGCGAGTCGCCGAGCTCGGCCGCGACCTTCCGGATCTCCTCCGGGCCGCCGACGGCGAGGATCGCGTCGCCCGTCCGGAGCTCGAAGCCGGGGTACGCGGCCATCTCCAGCTCGGAGCGCGAGACGCGGGTGATCCTAACGCCGAAGCGCGCCGCGAAGCTCAGCTCGCCGAGCGTCTTCCCGACGACCTCCTTGCGCGTGACGATGAGCCGCTTGCTCGTGATCGGCGTCGGCAGGCTCCGCAGGTCGAGGTCGCTCTCCTTCCCGACGAGGAGCCGCAGGTCGTCGAGGTCCTTCTTCGGACCGACCGCGAGGAGGACGTCGCCGACGGCGAGGCGCGTCTCGTGCGTCGGGACGAGGAGCTCGCCGCCGTGGTAGACGCGCGAGACGACGAGGCCGGCCCGGTCGACGAGAGGGAGCTTCTCGAGGAGGAGGCCGTCGAGGTTCGTGTTCGTCACCTCGAGGTTCGCGCGGTGGAGCGGGGGCGCCTCGCTCCGGCGGGAGCGCTCGAGGAGCTTCTCCTCGAGCGGCATCGAGACGCGGAACGCGACCTTGAGAGCGAGGATCGCGAGGATGATCCCGGCGACGCCGAACGGGTAGGCGACCGCGTAGCCGAGCGGCGGGATCGTCGCGCCGCGGGCGAGGGACGTCGCGTCGGTCGCGACCTCGCGGAGGGCCTGCTGGGCCGCGGCGAGGCTCGGCGTGTTCGTCGTCGCGCCCGAGAGGATGCCGACGACGGCCGGGAGCTCGACGTCGAGGAGGAGGTGCGCCGCGGCGGCCAGGCCGACGCCGAGGAGGACGACCGCCGTCGCGAGGAGGTTCAGCGTCATGCCGCTCCGCCGGAGGGAGGAGACGAAGCCCGGCCCGACCTGCAGGCCGATCGACGTGACGAAGAGGATGAGGCCGAAGTCCCGCGCGAACTCCAGCACCTCGGGCTCGATCGTGACGCCGAAGTGCCCGAGCAGGAGGCCCACGAAGAGGACCCCCGCGGTCGTCAGGCCGACGCCCTTCACCTTCACGGAGCCGAGGGCGAGCCCGAGGCCGGCGACGAGGGCGAGGACGAGGGCCGCCGGGGCCCCGGGGAGAAGCATCGGCGGATTCTCCCCCGGTCCGGACGGGACGTCCATTCGATAGACCGTTCCATTCGCGCGATGGGAGATTCGCTTCCGGTCTTCCTTGCGCCCGCCCGAGCTCGCGTAGCCCGACCCGCGATCGGCGCTACTCGCCGGGGCGACAACGACGTTGAGTTCGCTGATGCGTCTCGCAGCCTTCGCCCTGCTCGGACTCGGCCTCGCGCTTCCTGCCTCGGCCGAGGGTCCGTTCCGGCCCCTCGACTCGCCCGGGGAGGCGGCCGGTCTCCCGCAGACGACGATCCGATCCCGGGCCGTTCTGCCCTTCCGCTTCGACGCCCGACTGTTCGCGGTCGCCATGAGAACCGTCGCCTCCGAAGCCCCGAGCGAGGTCGGTACGCCCTCGACGCTCCTCGAGCTGCCGCACCCGGACGGGGGCCTCGAGCGCTTCCGGGTCATCGAGTCACCCGTCATGGCGCCCGAACTCGCCACGAAGTTCCCCGAAATCCGGACGTACCGCGGCCAGGGGGTCGACGACCCGAGCGCATCCGTTCGATTCGAGGTCTCGCCACGCGGCTTTTCCGCGATGGTCCTCTCGGCCTCCGGGGCCTGGTACGTCGACCCGTGGACGCGGGGTGTCGTGGACCTCGTCGGCTCGTACCGCCGGCGCGACGCGCTGCGCGATCCGGAGAGCCCATTCGAGTGCCAGGCTCCCGGCACGCCCGACGACGACGACGACGCGGGACCCGGCGGCTACGCGATGACGACGGACCTCGGGCCGACGCCCTTCCCGCTCGCCTCCGTCGGCCCGACGCTCCGGACTTATCGTCTCGCCCTCGCGACGACGGGCGAGTACTCCGTCGCGGCCTGCGGATCCAAGCCGACGACGGCGTGCGTCGCCGCGGAGCTCGTCGTCGCGGTAAACCGGGTGACGGGGATCTACGAGCGCGAGGTCGCCGCGAGGTTGACGCTCGTAGCGAACAACGATCTCGTCATCTACCTCGACGGTGCGACCGACCCGTACACCAACGGTAGCGCGACCGCCCTTCTCACCCAGAATCAGAGCAACCTCGACTCGGTCATCGGCTCCGCGAACTACGACATCGGCCACGTCTTCTCGACGGGCGGGGGCGGGCTCGCAGGCCTCGGCGTCGTCTGCCGTTCGGGGGTGAAGGCCCGTGGCGAGACGGGCAGCTCGAATCCGACTGGTGACGCGTTCTGGGTCGACTACGTCGCCCATGAGATGGGACACCAGTTCGGCGGGAACCACACGTTCAACGGGAGCAGCGACAACTGCGACGGCAACCGCGTCAGCTCGGCCGCCTACGAGCCGGGGAGCGGGTCGACGATCATGGCGTACGCTGGAATCTGCGGGAACCAGGACCTCCAGCCCCACAGCGACCCGTACTTCCACGGGAAGAGCTTCGACGAGATCGTCACGTACACCACCTCGGGCTCCGGGGCGTCCTGCGCGGTGACGTCGGCGACCGCGAACTCCACCCCGACGGTCGACGCGGGCGCCGCGTACGCGATCCCCTCCCGGACTCCCTTCGCGCTCACCGGCTTCGCGACCGACTCCGAGGGCGATGCCCTGACGCACGGCTGGGAGCAGTTCGACCTCGGCACCGTCGAGCCGGCGCCCCCGCTCGTCGATGCCGGAAACCGCCCGATCTTCCGCTCGTTCGACCCGACGGTCTCGCCGACCCGAGTCTTCCCGAAGCTCTCCGACGTCCTCGCCGGAACGACAACCTACGGCGAGACGATGCCGACGACGAACCGAACGATGAACTTCCGGCTCACGGCCCGCGACAACAGAGGCGGCGGAGGCGGCGTCGCTTCCGACGCGACGACGGTTACCTCCGTGAGCGCGGCCGGGCCCTTTACCGTCACCGCTCCCGCGACGGCCGTCGTCTGGAGCGGCGGCTCCACACAGACGGTGACCTGGAACGTCGCGGGGACGGCGGCGGCGCCGATCTCCTGCGCGAACGTCGAGGTCTCCCTGTCGGTCGACGGCGGGCAGACGTTCCCGACGACCCTCCTCGCCTCGACCCCGAACGACGGCTCCGAGGCCGTCACCGTCCCGGACACGCCGACGGCCGGAGCAACGGCGCGCGTCCGCGTTGCCTGCGTCGGCAACGTCTTCTTCGCGATCTCGCGCCCCTCCTTCACGATCGGGACCCCGCCCCCGCCCCCGACGGTGTCGACGATCGTCCCGTCGTCGGGCCCCACGGCGGGCGGGACGGCCGTGACGATCACCGGGACGAACCTGAGCAGCACCACATCGGTGACGTTCGGCGGCACGGCCGCCACCTCGTTCACCGCGAGCTCGGCGACGCAGATCACGGCGACGACGCCCGCGCACGCGGCCGGGGCGGTCGACGTCGTCGTGACGACGTCCGGCGGATCCGCGACGTCGACGGCCGGGTTCACGTTCGTCGCCCCGATGCCGACGATCGCGTCCGTCGCGCCGAGCTCGGGGTCGACCCTGGGCGGAACGACCGTCACGATCACCGGGGCGAACCTCACCGGCGCTTCGGCCGCGACGTTCGGCGGGACGGCGGTCACCTCGTTGACGGTGATCTCGGCGGCCCAGGTCCGGGTGACGACACCCGCTCACGCCGCCGGCGCGGTCGACGTCGCCGTCACGACACCCGGAGGAACCGCGACCAAGACGGCCGGCTTCACGTTCGTCATCCCGGCGCCGACGATCGCCACCGTCGCGCCGACCTCCGGGTCGACGCTCGGAGGAACGACCGTGACGATCACGGGGACGAATTTCGCCGGCGCCAGCGCCGTCACCTTCGGCGGTACGGCCGCCGCGTCGTTCACCATCGATTCTGCGACCCAGGTCTCCGCGACCACGCCCGCGCACGCCGCCGGCGCCGTCAACGTCGCCGTCACGACGCCCGGCGGAGTCGCGGTTCGGTCGGGCGGGTTCACGTACGTCGCTGTCGTCCCGGCGATCTCGACCGTGTCGCCGGGCGCCGGCCCGGCGGCGGGCGGCAGCCTCGTCGTGATCACCGGGATGAACCTGACGGGTGCGACGGCCGTGAGCTTCGGCGGCAGCGCCGCCGCCTCGTTCACCGTCGACTCGGCGACGCAGATCCGCGCCACGACCCCGGCGCACGCCGCCGGCGCGGTCGACGTCAGCGTCACGACCCCCTGGGGAGACGCGACGTCGACGGGCGGATTCATCTATCTCGACGAGCCCTCCGCCCTCCGTTTCCACATCGTGGCACCCTGCCGGATCGTCGACACGCGCTGGGAGCCCGATGGACCCTTCGCGGGCCCGGCTCTCTTCGCCTCTCCGGCAGAGCGTACGTTCCCTCTCGTTCCCGGCTGCGGCGTCCCGGCCGACGCGCTCGTCGTCTCGGCGAACATCACCGTCACGGGATCCACGGCCGGAGGCGCGCTTCGCGTCTACGCATCCGACTCCGTGCTGACGGACGCGACGGTCATCTCCTTCCCGGCCGGGAAGTCCCGCGCGAACAACGCGATGCTCCTTCTGTCGGCGGCCGGCGGGTCGGGGCGGATCACCGTCCGGAACGACGCGCCCGGGACCGTCCACCTCATCATCGACGTGAACGGCTACTTCCGGTAGCCGGCGCCTGCCCTGGCGCGACGAAGCGGCCGGCTCGAGCCGGCCGCTTCGCTCCGGCCCCGGCCTTTCCGCGGCGCTACGCCCTCCGGAACCAGAGCGACTGCTGCGCGACGGGGGCGGCCTTTACCTCGAGGGAGGCGAGCTGCGCCCCCGAGAGCGGGGTGAAGGCCTTCGCGATCGCGACGTTCTCCTCGAGCTGGGGAATCGAGTCGCAGCCGACGATCACGGTCGAGACGGGGAGCGTCAGGACGTAGCGCATCGCCTCGGCCATCGAGAGGGTCCCCGTCCGCGTCGCCTTCACGCGCCCGCGCTGCTCCTCGAGCGGCGGCGGGACGTACCCGGCGAGGAGCCGGCCGCGGGCCGGGATCTTCATCCCGACGATCCCCATCTCCCTCTCCACGGCGAGCGGGAGGAGCTCGCTCGCGAACGGGAGGTGGTGCGGGTCGGCGGCGTTGACCGCGAGGAGGACGGTGTCGAACGGGAAGCGGCGTATCGCCTCGGCGAGGACGGCCGGGTCGGTGTGCCCCGTGAGGCCGAGGAAGCGGACGAGCTTCTGCTCGCGCGCCTCGCGGAACGCCTCGAGCGCGCCCCCCTTCGCCGTCACCTTCTCGACGTCCTCCATCGTCGACATCGCGTGGAGCTGCCAGAGGTCGACGTGGTCGGTCCGCAGGAGCTTCAGCGAGGTCTCGAGGAGCTTCAGCGAGCCGTCGCGCCCGCGGTCGTGCGTCTTCGTGGCGACGAAGACTTCCTTCCGTCGCCGCGGGAGCACCTGCCCGAAGTAGCGCTCGCTCCAGCGCGCTTCGCCGCCGTAGCGGGCGGAGGTGTCGACGTAGTTCACGCCGAGGTCGAGCGCCCGCTCGATGAGCGGCACCGCGACGGCGTCGTTCTCGGCCTTCTCGATCGCCGCCTGCCCGCCGAGGCTGAAGATGCCGACGCGGAAGCCGGTCCTCCCGAGGTTGCGGGTCGGCATCGCGTCGGCGGTCTTCGGGTTCCAGGGATGGCCCGAAGGTGCCGTCGCGGCGGGCTTCGTCGCCGCGTCCGCGGCCGGGTCGGCGGAGAGCCGCCCCGCGACGAGCCCCGCGGCGGCGGCGGCCCCGAGCTTCAGGAGGTCGCGCCGCTCCACGCCGCCCGTCGTCGTCCCGTCGCGCTCCGTCATGACCGCACCTCCCGCCGGGGCCCCGGCGGTCGAAGTATGGCGCGTCCGGGAAGCGGAGATCGAGAAGGCCGCGCGCGGAGGCCCGGGCTCGCCCCTCAGCGCCTCCCGCCGTCGGGCGCCGTCGCCCTCTCCCAGGCGACCCGCCGGAGGCCGGGGTCCTCGGCCTTCTCCGCGACCTCCCGGAAGAGCGGAAGCGCCTCGGCGAGACGCCCGGCGTTCAGGAGCGCGATCGCCTCGTTGTAGCGGCGGACGAGCCGGTTGTGGACGACGACGCGCCGCACCTCCGCGACGTCCCACCCGAGGGCCCGCTGCATCTCCGGATCGCGCCCGAGCGAGGCGTGGAGCGCCTCGAGGCGCGCGAGCGCCTCTTCCTCGCGCCCCTCGTCGACGAGCCGGTTGACGAGGTCGACCTCGGCCGGCACGTCCCGCGAGAGAGCGGGCGACGTGCGCCGCGCCGCGGGAGGGGGCGTCGCGGCCGGCGGCAGCACGCCCGCCGCGACCGGGACCGCGCGCCCCACGGCCACGGCGCCAAGGAGCCCCGCGGCGCCCGCCCGCGTCAGCGGCAGGACGCGCCCCGCCGGCGCCGGGACGACCGAAAGGAAGCGGGCGAGCGACCGCCCCGCGACGACGTGGGCACGCGCACGGAGGAGGAGAGAACGCTCCGTCTCCCCGAACGCCTCCGCGAACGCCGCGTCGGCCCCGCGCCCTTCCGCGAGGAGCGCCGCGTGGCGGGCGAGGAGCGCGCCCCCGTCCGGCACGGCGTGGAGGAGGTAGTGGACGACGGCCCACGCCTCGGCGCGGAGAAGCGCCTCGGCCGGCCCGTCGCCCGCGAGCGACGGGGCGGAGAAGAGCGCCGGCCTCCCGGCCGGCGGCCCCGCCGAGCGGAGGAGCGAGACGTTCTGCGGAGCGAGGCGGCCGAGCGTCGCGCGAGGTCCCGAGACGGAGACGGTCGTGAGGTACTCCGCGAGCCCCGTCGCGGCCCACTCCGGGAGCGCGGGACGCGAGCGGCGCGCGAGCGCGGCGACGGCGGCGCGGAGGAGCGCCTCGCGCGCCTCCTCCCCGCCCGCCGCCGCGAGGACGATTCGGCCTCCCTCTCGGGACGGCGGCGAGATCCGGGAGAGGTGCTCCGGCTCGTGCGCGAGGGCGACGACGAGCGGCGGGCGCGAGCCGAACGCCCCCGGGACGATCTCGGGGAGGATCGCGACGAGCGCCCCGAGCGTCGCCGCCGTCTCCGCGAGCCTCGGGTCGGAGGCCGTCCCGACGACCGTGACCGGCCCCGCCTCCACCTTCCGCCACGACTCCCGCGGCGCGGCGGGCCGGGGCGCCGCTCTCGCCGCGGCGGCGGCCGGGAGGAGCGCCGCGAGGAGGGGCGCGAGCGCTCGGAGGAAGATCGACCGGCCCCGTTCGGGCCGCGGCCCCCCGTGCGGGAGCGCTCTCGCGCCTCGTCCGTCCACCACGGGAAGTATGCGACCCGCCGCCCCGGTCCGGACCCCGGCCACGTCCGCCGGGGCTCCGCCGGCGTAGAGCGACCGGATTGAGCCCGGAGAGCCCGCCGAAATCCGGATCGTTGAGATTCGAGGGCGGCGTGACCGGGAGCCACTGATCGACGGGGATCGGATCCCGTTGAGCCGCGTCGCCGACCCGACGGCTCGGCTCCGAGCCCTGCTCTTTCAGGAAATCGACCCAGGCGGGGGAAGTGTCTCGACGAGCTTGCCGAGCCGTGCGACCCAGGGCCTCGACTTCCTCTCCGCGGTCAGCAGGGGAACGTCGAGGGTCCGCGCCAGGGCGATGAAGACCGCGTCGCAGGCCGTCGCATCGAGCTCGAGCGCCGTCGCGAGCACCGCGGTCCTGTCCGGTTCCTCCACCGCCAACGGAGCGTCGAGGTGAAGCGTGTAGATCTCCTCCGCGAGCGAGGGCGTCAGCTCGCGGCGCTTCACGTAGGTTCGAAGGACGTTCGCCATCTCCCAGAAATGGAGAGAAGGCACCACGAGGCGAGCGCGCCCCTCGAGGAGCTGCTTCTGCCAGCTCCTGGCGGCCGGCGCGAACGCGTCGGGCAGGTACCAGGCGATGGCGACGCTCGTGTCGAGGACGAGGGACCTCATGCCCGGTCCCGGTCCTCTCTCAGCACCTCGGACGGGGCTTTCCGGAGCTTCAGGGCGCGCAGGCTGGGGCCGAGCCTGTCGAGCCGGTCGCGGTACGTGGCGTTCCGCTCCCGGGCCGTGCGGACCTCGACCAGCGTCCGCAGCGCCTCGTCCACGGCGGCCGTCTTGGTCCGCGCGCCCGTCAGCTTCATTGCCTCACGGAGGAGCTCGTCGTTCAGTACGATGTTCGTCCGCATGTGCTCGAGTTTGCACTTTGGTGTAGATGCAGGTGTAGACAGGCGTCTCCCGCCGTACGATGCCGCCGTGACGGACTCCCCAGCCGACGCCGCGGGGAAGAGCGCGGCCGGGCGGAGGAAGAGCCTCCGGGCCCGCCGGCCACGTCCGCCCGGGCGCCCCCGACGTAGAGCGAGCGGATGACGAAGACGACGCCTCCCGCCCGCTCCGCCCGCCAGGTGGCCGCCGCGATCCTCGCGACGGCCGCGACGTTTCTCGCCCTCGACCTCGCCTGGCTCGGCGTCGTGGCCCGCGGCCTCTACGAGCGGGCGCTCGGGGACCTCCTCCGCCCCGACGCCTACCTCCCGGCGGCGGCGCTCTTCTACGCCTTCTACGTCGCCGTCACCGTTTGGTGGGCAGTCCTCGGCGCCCGGTCGAAGGGAGACGCCGCGCGGCGAGGCGCCGGCCTGGGGTTCGTCGCCTACGCGACCTACGACCTGACGAACTGGGCGGTGATCCGCGACTGGCCGGCGATCCTCGTCCCGATCGACCTCGCGTGGGGCGTCGTCCTGACGACCCTCGCCGCCCTCGCCGGCCGCGCCGCGCACGACGCCCTGAGGGGGGCGCGGTGAGCCTCGCGCTCGTCGCCGGCAACGCCGCGCTCGTCCTCGCGCTCATGACGGCCCTCTGGGTCGTCAGCGTCCGCCTCCGCGACGCCAGTCTCGTCGACCCGTGGTGGTCGATGGCCTTTCTCCTCGTCGCGGCGAACACCGTTCTTCAGGCCGGGCTGTCTCCGGGGAAAGCGCTCCTCCTGGCGGCGGTCGCCGCCTGGGCGCTCCGGCTCTGGCTCCACCTCCTCCTCCGGAGCCTCGGCAAGCCCGAGGACCCGCGCTACGCCGGGTTCCGCGCGAAGTACGGGCCGGAGCGCTACGGGTGGTTCAGCTTCTTCCAGGTCTTCCTCCTCCAGGGGGCGCTCGTCGTCGTCATCTCCGCGCCGCTCCAGCTCGCGGGCGCCGCCGCCGCCCCCGACCCGGTCTCGATCACCGACCTCCTCGGCCTCGCCCTCTTCGCCGCCGGCTTCGGGATCGAGGCCGTCGCCGACGCCCAGCTCGCGCGCTACCGCAAGGCGCGCGCCTCCGGCGGCCCCGGCGCGCCCGGCCCGGTCCTCGACACCGGCCTCTGGCGCTACAGCCGCCACCCGAACTACTTCGGCGAGGCGCTCCTCTGGTGGGGCTTCTGGCTCTTCGCGCTCGACGCTCCGTGGGGCTGGGCCACCGTCTTCGCCCCCGCGCTCATGACGTTCCTCCTCGTGAAGGTCTCGGGGGTCGCGATGCTCGACGCCCACATGGCCGCGAACCGGCCCGAGTACGCCGGCTACATGCGCCGGACCTCGGGCTTCCTCCCGTTCCCGCCGCGCGGGCGGAGCGCCGTGTGACGCAAGCCCCGGCCCCCGCCGATTCCGGGCTCGTCCTCCTCACCGGCGCGACGGGCTACGTCGGCGGCCGGCTCCTCCGCGCGCTCGCGGCGCGCGGCCGCCGCGTCCGATGCCTGGCGCGGCGGCCGGAGGCCCTCGCGTCCCACGTCCCCTCGGGGACCGAGGTCGTCGCGGGCGACTGCCTGAAGCGCGAGACGCTCGACCCGGCGCTCGCCGGCGTCCACGCCGCGTATTACCTCGTCCACTCGATGGCCGCGGGCGCCGCGTTCGAGGAGCAGGACCGCCTCGCGGCCCGCAACTTCGGCGAGGCCGCCCGCGCCGCGGGGGTGCGGAAGATCGTCTACCTCGGCGGCCTCGGCGAGGCCGGAGAGGGCCTCTCGGCCCACCTGCGCAGCCGCCAGGAGACGGGCGAGGTGCTCCGGTCCTCCTCCGGCCTCCCGGTCGTCGAGCTGCGCGCCTCGGTCGTCCTCGGCTCGGGGAGCCTCTCGTTCGAGCTCATCCGGTCGCTCGTCGAGCGCCTCCCCGCCATGATCTGCCCCCGCTGGGTGGAGATGAAGGCCCAGCCGATCGCGATCGAGGACCTCGTCGCCTACCTCCTCGCCGCGCTCGACGTCGATCCCGGCGATGGGCTCACCGTGGAGATCGGCGGCGCCGACCAGGTGACGTACGGCGACCTGATGCGCGAGTACGCGAGGCAGCGGGGCCTGAAGCGCTGGCTGATCCCGGTGCCCGTCCTGACGCCCCGCCTCTCGAGCCTCTGGCTCGGCCTGACGACGCCGCTCTACGCGCGGGTCGGGCGCAAGCTGATCGAGGGGGTCCGCAACCCGACCGTCGTCCGGGACGACGCCGCCCGCCGCCTCTTCCCCGCGATCGAGCCGATGGGCCTCCCGAAGTCGATGGAGCGCGCCCTCGCGAACGAGGACGAGGAGTTCGCCGCGACGCGCTGGTCCGACGCCCTCTCCTCGGCCGGCACGGCGCCCGGCGGCTACGGCGGGCTGCGGGTCGGACAGAGGCTCGTCGACTCGCGCACGGCGCGGGTCCCGACGACGGCGGCGCAGGCCTTCGCGCCGATCCGCCGCATCGGCGGCGCGAACGGCTGGTACTACGCCGATTTCCTCTGGCGCCTCCGCGGCTTTCTCGACCTCCTCGCCGGCGGCGTCGGCGTCCGCCGGGGCCGCCGCCACCCGGAGCTCCTCGCCGTGGGCGACGCTCTCGACTTCTGGCGGGTCGAGGCGATCGAGCCCGACCGGCGGCTGCGCCTCGCCGCCGAGATGAAGCTCCCCGGACGGGCGTGGCTCGAGTTCGAGGTGACCCCGGAGGAGGGGGGCGCCACGATCCGGCAGACCGCCGAGTTCGACCCCGCCGGGCTCGCCGGCCTCCTCTACTGGTACGGCGTCTACCCGCTGCACGTCCTCGTCTTCCGGGGGATGCTCCGGGAGATCGCGGCCCGCGCGCGGAACGAGGAGTGAGGGCGCCTACGCGCCGTCGCGGCTGACGGTCGCCGCGGTCGACATCAGCTCCTCGAGGAGCGCGATCGCCGCCTTGCCGCTCATCGCGAACGGGTCGAGGACCGCGGTCTCCGAGAACCGCAGGACCGTCCCGAGGTTCACGCGGTTCAGGCGGACGTTCCCCATGCGCCACGTCGCGAAGCGCCGCTCGGCGATCTCGGCGTAGTCGAGGAGCGTGACGTCGGTGTGGCGCGGGTCGCGCAGGATGCGGCCGTAGAGGTCGTTCACGGCGGCGCGCCCTCCCTCGAGCACCTGGAGGAAGACGTTCCCCTCGGCGGAGGTGCAGAGGATGCCGGTGAGGCCGTGCGCGGCGTTGTGGGCGTGCGCCTTCTCGAGGATCGAGGCGACGAGCGCCTCGTCGATCGGGGCGATCGAGCGGCTGGCGTAGAGGAGCCGGACGAGCATCTCTCTTCTCCCTACTTCATCCGCCCCGCGAGGAGCGAGAGGAACTCGCGGCGGAGGTCGGGGTTCTTCAGGAACGAGCCGCGCATGATGCTGTTCGTCATCTTCGAGTCCGCGTCCTTCACGCCGCGCCACTTCATGCAGAAGTGGTCGGCCTCCATCACGACGGCGAGGCCGTCGGGCTGCATCTTGTCGAGGAGCAGCTCGGCGACCTCCGTGATCGCCTCCTCCTGGATCTGGGGGCGGGACATCACCCACTCCACGAGGCGGGCGTACTTCGAGAGGCCGATCAGGGCGGAGTGCTCGTTCGGCATCACCCCGACCCAGACGCGCCCGATGATCGGGCAGAGGTGGTGCGAGCAGGCGCTCCGCACCATGATCGGCCCGACGATCATCAGCTCGTTCAGCCGGCCGACGTTCGGGAACTCCGTCACGGGGGGCTGCTTGCCGTAGCGGCCCGCGAAGACCTCCGTGAGGTACATCTTCGCGACGCGCCGGGCCGAGTCCCGCGTGTTGTGGTCGCTCGCGGTGTCGATGACGAGGGCCTGGAGGACCGCCTCCATCTTCTCCGCGACCTCCTCGCGAAGGAGGTCGAGCTCCCCGTCCTCGATCCAGGCGGCGATGTTGTCGTTCGCGCGGAACCGGCCGCGCGCCTTCCGGATGCGCTCGCGGATCCGGTCGGCGACGGGCGTCCGTCCGTCGGAGGTGCGGCTCGCGGGCTCGGACGTCCCGGCCTGGCTCGACATGGGGTCTCTCCTGTCCGAAAGCCTACCACCCGGCCGCGGGCCGGTCGGCCGGCTTCCAGAAGTCGTGGGAGCTGATCGGGACGTGGTGCTCGAGGAGGACGCCGGCGAGCGGCCCGTCGCCGATGAAGTGGTCGGTATCGTGGTAGCCGACGAAGTCGAGGACGAGTTCGTCCCCCTCCTCGTGCCCGTTGAACGAATGCCACAGGAACACCGCTTCGGTCTCGACGAAGCGCGGCAGCGCGCCCCCGCTCCTGTCCCACGGCAGGATCATCAGGAGGCTCCCGTCGGAGCCCTTCCACCGGAGCGAGTCGACGATGCTCCGGAGCCCCAGCAGCAGCCTCCACACCTCGATCGTCGCCGGGTGGAGGTGGAGGACGACGTGGCGGCGCGTCACGAACCCGTCGTGAAGGTAGGAGAAGCGCGGGAGCGGCCACGAGTCGTGGCTCGCGAGCGAGCCGTCGGCGGCGAACGTCGTCAGGTGGACCCGCATCTTCCGCCCGAACTCCAGGCCGAAGTGGAGCCACTCCCCCGTCTCGCGGTCGATCTTGTCGTTCGCGGCCCAGAACGTGAGGCCGGGCGCGAGGCCGAGGGTCGTCTCGCCGAGCGTCTCGAGCGTCTCCGCGTCGCGCTCCCACGGCAGCCCCGTCTCGTCGAACGCGTAGAGCCGCCCGCCGCGCACCACCGCCGTGATCCCCGCCTGGCTCCGGATCCTCCGGTGCGGCAGGACGTTCGCGAAGAGGCCTCCGGGAGCCTGCGTGCTGAACGTCCCCCAGACGAACCGCCCGGCCCGCTCCTCGTCGACGAACTTGTCGGTCCTGACGAAGCGCGCGCGGTAGAAGGTCTCCTCCTCGCCGAAGCGGAACGCCTGGACGAGCCCGTCGCCGTCGAGGAGCGCCCGCCGCCGCTTCCCGCCCCGGTCGAAGAGCCCCGGCCCGTTCCGGTAGAGCGTCCCGCGGAGCCCCTTCGGCAGCGTCCCCTCGACGCGCGCCGCGTAGGCCTTGTCTCCGTCGAGGCTCACCGCGAGGCCGCCCCACGCCTCGGCGTCGATGATCGCCGCCGTCCGCGCCGACGACAGCGGCGGGCTGACCGAGCAGCCCGGCAGCACGAGCGCCGCCGAGCCCGCCCCGATCAGGGCGAGGACCTCCCGGCGGGTGAGACCGCCTTCCGGGAGGAGCCCGCGAGCGTCCATCGGGGGAACGTTATCAGGATGGAGGTGGGGCGGCTCGACAGGACCGCCACAATAGGGGCGCCACGAGACCGCGGCGAGAGGACGGGCCACGCGACCTTCGCCGCTCGTTCCCGGCCGGAGGGAGTTGGATGCGATGACGACCGAGGCACCGCGCAAGCGCTTCTCGATGATCCGCGAGTTCCACCTGGCAGACTGGTTCACGCTCGCGAACGCCGTCTGCGGCACCGGGGCGCTCTTCGCCACCATGACCTACCTGGAGACGAAGGACGTGAGGCACGTCTCCTTCGCGTGCGCCCTCGTCTTCGCCGCGCTGGTCTTCGACGTTCTCGACGGGCGGATCGCCCGGTGGAGACAGACCTCGTCGCCGATGGGTCAGGAGCTCGACTCGCTCGCCGACGTCATCTCCTTCGGGGTGGCCCCCGCGGTCCTCGCGTACGGCTGCGGCATGCAGGGCCTGTGGGACCGCGTCGTCCTAGCCGGCTTCGTCGCCTGCGGCGTCTCGCGTCTCGCCCGGTACAACGTCACCGCCGAGGCCCTGTCGGAAGGAACGGGCAAGGTGAAGTACTTCGAGGGGACGCCGATACCGACCTCCATGGCCCTCGTCGCTCTCCTCGCGCTCGCCGCGAACGTCGGCGCCGTCGGCGAGGACCTCTGGCTCGGCGTCGTCCGCCTCGCCGGCTTCGACCTCCACCCCCTGGTCCTCGTGATCGCGCTCTCCGGCTCGCTGATGATCAGCCGGATCCGGATTCCGAAGCCGTGAGGCGGGGCTTTCCCTCGGGCGTCAGGAGCTTGCCGGAAGCGCGAGACCGAGCAGCCGCTCGAGACACTCCCTGTCGAGGTCCTGCGTCGAGCAGGCAGCCCCGGGGCCCGCCGGTAGCGCCGTGGCATGATGCGATCGTCATGACGACGGACGTGAAGATCATCGTCGAGAAGCACCCGGATACGTACGTGGCGTATCCGATCGGCCTCAAGGGGGTCGTCATCGGTCAGGGCGACACCTACGAGGAGGCGCTGGCCGACGTTCGCTCCGCGATCGCCTTCCACATCGAGACGTTCGGTTCGTCGGAGTTCGAGCAGGACGACCCCGTTGTGCAGGCCGGCATCCCCCGGGACGAGTTCCTCACGGCCTACGAGCGAACCTAGCCCACGCCGGGCCTGACCGCCGGTACGAGCGGCTCCCCTCCCTCCGGCACCACCACCCCCTCCTTCACGAACACGTGCAGCCGCAGCCGCGCGCGCGATGCCGCACCCCGACGATCGCCACCTTCTCGAGCCCGACGCCGTACTTCAGGAGGAGCTGCGCGATCAGCGCCCCCGCCTTCTCCCGCTCGTCGGCCGCGTTGCGCCAGCGGTGGACCTTCGGCTCCTCCCCCCGCACCGTCCACGGCGACACTCGCGGGTGCGACCCCGTCAGCTCGCCCAGGTACTCCGCGATGGCCGACGTGTTCCACTTACTCCTTCATTTACTCCTCCACTTACTCCTCGGCCTGCTCCTCCGTTTACTCCTTCATGCCCCGGCACACCCCGCCGGACCTGCCCGCTGGTTCGAGCGGGCCCCTCCCCGGGAACCTGTAAGGAATACTTACAAGTTCAACCAGAGGGCACGAGGCAGGTCCAGCGCGTCGTGAAGTACTACAGCCTCGACGTCATCCTCGCCGTCGGCTACCGCGTGCGCTCACCCCGGGGCGTGCAGTTCCGGCGCTGGGCGACAGAGAGGCTCCGCGAGTACCTCGTGAAGGGCTTCACGATGGACGACGAGCGGCTCGGGAACCCACCGGTCGACGGGGAGGACCCGTTGTCCTGGGACGCTGAGGGCTGGGAAGACGCCGAGCGCTCATTTCCCCCCAGCGTCAGGTACCTCCGCGCCCGCGGTGCTGCTTCCTCCGAAGCTTGAACCGCCGACGAGGCGCGCATACGATCGGCTCGCGTGGCGTTTGAGATCGTCGGCAAGATCACCGCGGTTACCGTCATTGCGACGGGCCGCGGGATCAGACAACTCATCGAGCTGCGAGAAACATATGGCGAAGGCCACTGGCGCAAACTCAAGGGCAACGCAACAGTCCTCCTCGCCGACGGCACGGCCCGTCGCGCGGAAGTCCACTGGTACGAGGCGCACGGCATCGGCCGCCGCCGCTTCAAGATCAAGCGTTTCCTCGACTAGCCGGAGCACCTCGCCCGTCTATCTACTCTGCATCGATTCGGGCGCCAACGACGACCTTCAGGTGCGACGGCTCTATCGAGTCATCCCGGACCCCGCCGCCGCCCGCAGCGACTACGTGCGCGTCGTGGACGACTCCGGAGAGGACTACCTCTACCCGGCGAGCTTCTTCATCCCCCTCGAGCTCCCCCAGCCGGCTCACGTCGCCCTCCGCCCCCTCGCTCGTTAAGGGCCGCGCTCAGGCCCCTCCCCCCGGCCCCACCACCCCCTCCTTCCCCAACACCTGCCGCCCCACC
>JAGOBQ010000650.1 GCA_017999215.1 Thermoanaerobaculia bacterium | reverse complement strand
CTTCGCGACGAGCTTCGGGATCTCCTCGGGCGGGTTCTGCAGGTCCGCGTCGAGGGTGATCACGTACTCCCCGTCCGTCTGGCCGAAGGCGGCCATGATCGCCATGTGCTGTCCGGCGTTCCGGAGGAGCTCGACGGCCTTCACCCGGCCGGGATGCTCCGCGGCCGCGGCCTTCAGGAGCTCGAGCGAGCGGTCGCGGGAGCCGTCGTCGACGAAGACGACCTCCCAGGGTCTGCCGAGCCCCTCGAGGACGGGAACGAGGCGCGGGAGGAGCCGCGGGAGGTTCGCCTCCTCGTTGTAGACGGGGACGACGACGGAGACCTTGCGCGGCACGGTCGGGGGGCTCGTCACGAGAGGACGATTCTAGGGGACGGGAGGGGGTCCTTTCGAACGGGTTCCGAACCGGCCGGAGGCGCCCCCATCGGGCTCACGGACGGTTCGAGACGAGAAGGAACTTCCCGTTCGGGCTTCGGGCCAGGACGTGCGGCAGCGAGAGGCCCGCCGCCGGGTTCCCGAAGTCGCGCAAGTGGCCGAAGTGGACGATGCAGAGGACCCGCGCCGGGCCGTGCCACTTCCTCGCGAACTCCTCGTCCGAGAGGTAGAGGCCGCGCCGCCGCGCCTCCTCCTTCCCGAAGTCGAGCTCGCTCCAGGGGAGGTCCGCGACCGGCGTGAGCCGCTTCGTGTAGAAGGCGGGCCCCTGAAGGTAGTGCCCCCGCTGCAGGAGGAGGTCGTCGGGACGGAGCTCCCGCTGGAGCGTCGCGACCAGCGGCCACGGCGTGATCGAGCGGGCGACGTCGGGGAGGGCCAGGACGAGCGCGCCGCTGAAGCCGAGCCACGGCAGGACCATCGCGACGACGAGCCGGTCCGTCGAGAGCGCGCGGCGGGGCGCCCGCGCGGCGCTCCGGCCCGCGAGGAGGTTCAGGAGGGCGCCGAGCGCCAGCGACCCGACCGCGACGGCGGCCGGGACCTCCACGCCGTACCGGGCCGCGAGCCCCGCTCCGAACGCGTACGCGGCCGCCGCGCCCGCCAGGAGGCCGAAAAGGAGCCCGGCGGCCCGGCGCTCGCCGCGCAGCGTCGCCCCGCGCTGCCGCGCCCGCTCCAGGCCGAGGGCGAGGAGGACCGCGACGGCGGGCCAGATCGGAAGGAGATACGGCACGAGCTTGGAGCGCGAGGCCGAGAAGAAAACGAGGACGAGGACCCAGAAGACCTGGAGGTACGCCTCGGCGCCCCGCTCCCGCCACTCGCCCCGCCGGAGCGAAGGGAACGCCCCCGCGAGGCGCCCCAGGAAAGGCGTCCACGGAACGAGCCCCCCCAGGAGGACGAAGACGAAGAAGAGCGGCTTCGCCGTCCTCCGGTGCCCCGTCTCGAAGTACCTCCGGAAGTGCTCGCCCACGACGTAGAAGTCGAACCACTCGCCGTCCCGCCGGGCCATCGCCACGTGCCACGGAACGACGAGGACCAGGAAGAGGAGGAGCGGACCCGGGGAGAAGAGCTTCGGGACGATCCCGAGGCGTCTCGAGAGGAGGGCCCAGACGAGGATCGCGCCGCCCGGGAGGACGAGGCCGACGAAACCCTTGAGCAGGACGGCCGCGGCGCACGAGAAGTGGAGGAGGTAGAGCGCGACGCGCGCCCGCGCGCGGTCCCCCGACCGCTCGTGCTCCTGGAACGCGGCGAAGGCGAACGCCGCCGAGGAGAGGGCGAACGAGAGCGGTCCGTCGATGATGTTCAGGCGCCCGAGGGCCACGACGAGGAGGGAGGTCGCCACGACGAGCCCCGCGACGAGGGCCACGCGCTCCCCGTACCGGCGCCGCGCGAAGAGGACCGTCGCGAGGACCATCCCCGCCGCCGAGAGCTTCGCCGGCAGGCGGGCGGAGGCCTCCGACTCGCCGAACAGCGACATCGAGGCCGCGACGGTCCAGTAGTGGAGGGGCGGCTTTTCGTAGTAGCGGAAGCCGTTCAGGCGGGGCGCCACGAGGTCGCCCGTGGCGAGCATCTCGCGCGGGATCTCCGCGTAGCGCGCCTCGTCCGGCTCGAAGAACGGCGTGTGGCCCGTCTCGGCGACGAGGACGGCGACCGCGAGGAGGAGGAGCGTCCAGAGAAGGGCCCGCGAGGCCGGTGCGAGCGGCTCGGACCGGAAGCGGCTTCCGCTGGTCAGGTACGCGCCCACGTCGCTCCTCCTTCCACGGCCCAGCTCCGCTCCGGGGCCCAGACGCCCGCCTCCGTCCTCGGCGAGTCGACCCGGAAGCGGCAGGCTCCCCGCCAGTAGTCGTAGGGGGTCCCGTTCCGCGCGTGGATCGCGACGTCGACGAGGTACGTCCCCGGTCCCAGGTCGCAGCGCGTCAGCGTGACCCGCACCCTCGCGGCGGCGTCGAACCGGCCGGCCGCGAGGCCGTCGATCTCCGTGTTCGTGCCGTGGACGCAGACGTCCTCCGGCGTGAAGAGCCCGATGCCGAAGACGAAGTCGTCGATCGGGCGCGCGGGCGTGGCCTCGATCTCGATCGTGAGCGGCTCGCCGGTCCGGAAAGCGTAGCGCTCGAGGCCGTCGCCGCCGAGGAGCCGCACGCCGTCGATCGTCGCGGTGCGGTCGCCCCACCGGCGCGCCCTCTCGGCGGGGGCCGCCTCGCCCTCCCCTCCGGGCTCGCCGTCCGCTGGTTCCGGCGTCGGGACGGGGGCCGCCGCCTCGGCGCGGAGCGCCTCCTGCCC
>JAGOBQ010000649.1 GCA_017999215.1 Thermoanaerobaculia bacterium | reverse complement strand
ATCCGCCTCCTGACGGAGGACTCCCGCCGCGTCGCCCCGTTCACGACGAGCCTACTCGACGGCGTCGACGTCCGCGAGTCGCTCCGCCACTACCACGAGGGGCGGCTCTGGGTCTTCGAGGAGGCGCGCGTCCGCGGCGGCGCCGGCTCCGTCGTCGTCGTCTTCGACGCGGAGGCGGAGGAGTACCCCTGGAAGACGACCTGGCTCGGCGAGCACGGTCAGGAGAGCGACATGGCCTTCTACGCGACGCCGCTCGGCGAGAAGGTCGTCGGCCCCGGCATCTCCGAGTGCACCTACGGCGCGTTCCTGATGACGATGCCGCCGGGCCGGCTCTTCGACGTCTGGCGCGACCCCGACTACCGCGGCCCGTTCAGCGCGCCCGAGGTCCTCCTCCTCGCCGCCCTCGACTACGCCCGCGAGCCTCGCGTGGTCTACGCCGCCCCGAGGCCGCCACGGCCCCTGATCAAGCGCTTCGCCTCCCGCCTCGGAAAGAGGATCGTCTACCTCCCCCTCGGCTCCCTCGCCTCGCTCTCCCTCAAGAGGCTCCGCCGCTTTCACGTCCTCGCGAGCCGGGACGCGCGCGCCTGGGCAAAGGACTACGTCTAGGGAGAGTCCGCGGGGCCGTCACCCGGAAGGCTCAGCTCGAGCTTTCCAGCCGCGGAGAGGACGCCGTGGACGCAGCCGGGGAACTCCGGATCGCCCCCCTTGTACGACTCGAGCTGCCCGCGCGTCACGAGGCAGAGCGACCACGGGCCCGGTTCGACGGGAGGCGAGACGACCTCGAGCGTTCGGCCTCTGTCGTCCACGATCGCGCCCGGAACCTCCGCGAGCCGCGAGAGTCGGAGCGCGCAGCCGCCGCGAAAGAGCGCCGGTATTCGGAGCGGCTCGATCGGTGCGGAGAGATCGAGCGTGCCCCCCTCCGGAGTGACGACGATCTCGTGGTCGCCGGTCGTCAGCTCCCTCCTCGAGAGGTGCGCCGCGTGGCCGGGCGAGGCGAGGAAGAGACACGCGAACGCCGTCGGGGAAGAGACCTCTGCCGAGAACTCGGCGCGGGCTCCACGCGGCGAGAAATAGGAACGGTCCAGGCCGCCGCTCGGGACGGTAGAGACGGTTCCCCAGCCGTCCGGGACGGGGCGCCCCGTCGTCGACACGACGTGCCCGCGAATCTCCCTCCTCTGCCCGATGACGGCTCGAACGTACTCGGGATCGTCGTCCTCGGGGACCCTCACGAGGTACGTCGCGCTCGACCGGTACGGGACGACCGCCGTGACCCGGTAGGTCGTCCCCGTCGCAATCCGGTCGTAGCGGAAGACGCCGCCGTCGAACTCCTCGATGCTGTCGGTCGCCGTGCCCGCCTCCCCGATCGAGAGCTTGAACCGCTCGACGGGCTTCCCCTCGGCATCGACGACCTCCCCGCGGATGGCCCGATCGGGGAAGCGGACGTCGACGAACGCGGGTGGGGGCGTCTCGCCCCGTCGCGCGGAGGGTTCCGCGACCTCCGCCGTCGTCGTGCGGTCGAGCGCGACCCTCGAGCTCCTCACGCGAACGGACCAGCTCCCGGCGCGGGGAAGGGTTCCCGAGAAATCCCCGTCGACTCCGGACACGAACCTCACGCGCAGGCCGGCGTCGTCCGTGAACGTCACGAGGCCCGGCAGCGGCTGCTTCCCCGCCCGTGCGACCCCGCGGACGGAGACGAGGGCGAGGTCGATCCGGCCGGACCGCTCCGCCTCCGCCGTCGAGAACGGCTCGGGAGAGACCCACCAGACGTCGCCCTCCTCCGTCGACACGCGCAGCCGGGCGGCGACGGGCGACGGGACTCTTGCGTGCCGCCAGGTCCCGTCGGGCCGCGCGGTCGCGATCACGATCCCTTCGCGTCCCGGACCGTCCGTGGTCTCCGGGACGACTTCCACGCGCCACGGGCGGCCCCGCGCGTCGACGGAAGGGGCCAGGGTCCTCTCGAGCGCGACGAAGCCGAGGTACTCCGGGTCGGCGGACCGGGGCGTCGTGGCGGACGCTGGCGCCTGGAGGGCGCTTCCGACGAGGAGCGCGACCGTGAGGATGCCGATCCGTGAGCGCATTCCGGCCGTTCTACGGATGCGACCGGCCCGGCGTCTTCCGGGAGCGCCCGCGGGCTCGGAGCGGGCCCGCGCCCCGCCGTCGTGCAGACTGTAGATGGTAGACCTGACCCCATCTGGGAGATGGTAGACCTGACCCCGCCTGTCCCGATCCACGTCTCCGAGGGAGGGGAGCCGCCGAAGGCGGCGCGGGGAGGGTCGTGGCGACCCTCCCCGATCCACTTCAGTTCACGCCGCTCGGCGGCGTGGAGACGCGGCCGGGAGTGACACCGAGGCGCGCGAGGGACCGCTCCCAGAGCCCGGCGATGTCGGAAGGGAACGCGAAGTCGGGGTCGTAGGGGAGGACGAGCCAGGAACCCTCCTCCATCTCGTGCTCCAGCTGCCCGGGGCCCCAGCCGGCGTAGCCGAACACGAGCAGCCCGGCGACCGGCGCCTCGTCGGGCGGGGCGGCGAAGACGTGGGGCAGGACCTCGGGAGTCGCGGAGACGACGAGCCCCGGCGCCATCCCGATCGACTCGATCCCCTCGATCGGCTCTCGATGGACCACGATGAGCCCGGGCGTCGCGACGGGCCCGCCGATGCGGAGCGGCGTGTCGGGGTGGATCGTCCGGGCGACCTCGTCCGGAAGG
>JAGOBQ010000648.1 GCA_017999215.1 Thermoanaerobaculia bacterium | reverse complement strand
ACGCCGACGGGCTCGGAACGTGCTTCCAGGGGATGCTCGACCTCGCGCTCGGGGTCGCGGGACGGGGCGAGCCGGTCCCGTACGAGCGCTGCATGCGCGCGATCCTGGGGCGGCCGGGCTCGCCGTCCGATCCGACCGAGAAGCGGGAGCGCGTCCGCGAGCTCCTCGCGGCGGCCGGGCACCCCTCCTCGGACGGGCCGGGGCTGCTGGCGGCCGTCGACGCGTGGCGAGCGGAGCGGATCGTCCCGAAAGGGGAGATACCGGCCCTCTCGGCCCGCCTCGTCGCCGAGCTCGACGCCCTCGCGGCCCGGAATGTCGTCCCCTACCTCCCGCCGGAGCTCGCGAGCGTCCCGCGCGCGAACGTGACGTTCCTCCCGATCGAGAACGCCTGGTTCTCCGGCTCGATGAACTACCTCGGACGGGCGCGGAAGCCGGACGGCTCGCCGGAGTACGAGGCGACGTACGAGCTGAACGCCTCGCTCCAGATCTCGCGGCCGGAGTTCGCCCAGCTCGTCAGCCACGAGGTCGTCCCGGGGCACGTGACGACGTTCGCGTTCCTCCAGGACCTCTACGTCCGCGGAGGCGTCGGCTTCGAGGCGTCGGTCCTGACGATGAATACCCGGCCCGCGGCGCTCTTCGAGGGGATCGCGAACAACGCGCTCCTGATGGCCTACGGGGTCCTCTCGCCCGAGGAGCTGCCGGACCGCGAGATGGAGGCGGGGATGCTTCTCGCGCTCCTCCAGGACGACGCGAAGAACCAGTCGTCGTGGCTCACCTGGAACGAGGGCTGGGCGAAGGACGACGTCGCGCGGGTCCTCCGGAACGACTTCCTCGTCTCGGAGGAGCGGGCCGACAAGCTCTCCGGCGCCTGGGGGCGCCACCCGCTCCTCGGCCGGATGTACCTCCCGGCCTACCGCGCCGGGACCGAGAAGGTCGCCGAGCTGCGGCGGGCCCACCCGGCCGCGAAGGTCCTCCCGGCGCTCTACGGGGCCCTCGGCGTCGTCGACCTGACGACGGTCGAGGAGGCGATCCCGGCCTGACCTCTCCCGGAGGCCGGCGGGCCGGGGCCGGAATCGGCCGCGGCCCGCCCGCCGGCTCACTCTCCGCGAAGGACCTCGAGCGGCCGGACCTGGAGCGCCCGGAGGCTGACGGCGAGGCCCGCGGCCGCCGCGAGGAGCGCGATCGCGAAGGGCGCGGCCGCGAGGAGGAGCGGAGAGGGGCGGAAAGAGACCTCGAACGCGGCCGTGAGGACCGAGCCGGCGAGGGCCGTCGCGCCGAGCGTGCCGACGAGGCCGGCGACGAGGCCGACGAGCGCGTACTCGACGGCGAGGGCCGTCGCGACGCCGCCGCGGGTGACGCCGAGGACCTTCAGGAGCGCCGCTTCGCGCGCGCGCCGGGCGGACGCGGCGCTGATCGAGCCGGCGAGGATGACGAGCCCGGCCAGGACGGAGAAGGCGCCCAGGACCCTCACGGCCTTCCCGAGGCGGGTCGCGATCGCGGCGACCCGCTCGAGGACCTCCCGCGTGCGGATCAGGACGACGTTCGGATACTCGCGCGCCAGGAGGTCCTGGATCCTCCCCTCGTGCGCGCTCGGCAGCCGCGCGGCCGCGAGTCGCAGCTGCGGCGCCTGCTCGAGGACGCCCGGCTCGACGACGAGGAAGAAGTTGATCCCGAACGTCCTCCAGTCGACGGCGCGGAGGCTCGTGACCTTCAGGCGGAGCGGGACGCCCTGGACGTCGAAGTCGAGCCACGTTCCGACCTTCGCCCCGATGCGTCCCGCGAACTCCTCCTCGAGGCTCACCTCGGCCGCGGAGGGGTCCGACCAGAGCGCGCCCGCGACCACGCGGTTGTCCGCGGGGAGCTCGGAGAGGTAGGTGAGGCGCTGCTCGCGCGTCAGCGCCCAGCGCTCCCGGCGCGCGTCCCCCTGCCTCTGCTTCGCGAGCTCGGCGGTCGGAGTGCCGTCGACGGCGGTGAGGCGCGCGGTGACGACGGGGACCGAGAGGGTCCGAGTCGCCCCGTTCGCCGAGAGGAGCGCCGCGACGCCGGGCCACTGGTCGGGCTGGACGTCGAGGAGGAAGGCGGTCGGGGCGTTCTTCGGCAGGTCGGCCGCGAGCTGGCGGGAGAAGTCCCGCTGGACGAGGGCGATGTGGAGGACGACGAGCGTCCCGAGGCCGAGCGCGAGGATCGAGCCGACGGTCCCCGCTCCCGGGCGGGAGAGCGCGGAGAGGCCGCTTCGGAGCGCGAACGGGAGCCGTTCGCGCGGGACGAGCGCGACGAGCCGGAGCAGGCCGTGCGCCGCGAGGAAGAGGAGGAGCGCCGACGCGGCGAGGCCGAGCGTAAAGTAGAGAGCGACGCGGGGGAGCCCCGACTGGACCCACGCCGTCAGGCCGACCCCCGCGAGGAGGAGCACGGCGGCGGCCAGCCGAAGGCCGCGCGACGCGGGGAGCGGCTCGGCGTCGTGCCGGAAGACGCGCACGGGCGGGACGCGCCGGACCGCCAGGAGGGCCGGGAGGCCGAAGAGGATCGACACGCCGAGGCCCAGGCCGAGGCCCCGGAGGAGGGCCGCCGGCTGCCACGGGTCGAGACCGCCGGGCGGGAGGAGGTCGGAGTAGGCGCGGCCGACGGCCGCGACGAGACCGATTCCCGCGACGGCGCCGAGAAGGCTCCCGACGAGGCCGAGGCCCGCGGTCTGGACCCCGTAGAGG
>JAGOBQ010000120.1 GCA_017999215.1 Thermoanaerobaculia bacterium | reverse complement strand
GCCCGGGCGGCGCTCCTCCGCTCACGGGGCCTTCTCCCCCTCCCACGCCGCGACGGTCGCCTCGAGCGCCTTCCCGTAGCCGTCGGGGGCCTTCCCCTTCGAGAGCTCGATGGCCCGGCGCATCGCGGCGACCGCCTCGGCCGTCTTCCCCTCGTGCCGAAGGTAGTTCGCGAGGAGCTCGCGGTTCCAGAAGCTCTCCTTCACGGCGACGGAGCGATCGATCCAGGCCCGTCCCTCCGCGAGCCGCTCCTTCCGCTGGAGCGCCCAGCGGGCGGCTTGCAGGAGCGTCCCCATGTCGTCCGGCTTCTCCTTCAACGCGGCGTCGACGCCGGCCCAGACGATCCCGGGGACGTCGAACTCGACCGGGAAGGAGAACGCGAGCGTCTCCCAGGCCCAGGAGACCCTCACGGACGCGGGCTCGACGGCGTCGAGCGCGAAGGTCATCCACTCCGCGTGAGGGGCGGCGGCGGGGGTCACCTCGAACCGGAGGAGGTCTTCCTTCGGGTCGTGGAAGTAGGCGCCCCACTGCTTCGCCTTCCGGTTCAGGACGAGCGTCCACCGCTCCTTCCCCGGGACGGCGAAGAGGGCGTACGTGCCGGCCGGCACGTCGTGCCCGGCGACCTTCCCGTCGTGGGAGAGGGTCAGCGTCGTCGCCTCATTCGCGCCGAGGCGCCACGTCTCGCCGTACGGGACGAGGGTGCCCCAGATCGCGCGGCCGCGGACGGCGGGCCGGTGGTATTCGAGCGTCACACGCGAGATGCCGATCTCCTGGGAGACCGAGGCCGCGGGGCTCGGGAACGGGAGGCGCGGCTGGGCCGCGGCGGTCGGGGCGAGCGCAGCGAGCGCGAGGCCGGCGGCGGCGAGCGGAAGGGCGCATGCGTTCATCGGGGGCCTCCTTCGTTCTTCCCGGCGCCACGTCCCTTCCGGGGCGCGGGGCCGGTCCGGACCGACGCGTGGAGCGGCAGGGGCCGCGCCGGGTCCTTCGCTCCCGTCACCTTCGCGGCCCAGCTCGTCCCGCGGGAGATGTCCGAGTCGGAGATGAAGCGGACGTCGAGGAGCCCCTTCGTCCGGAGCCCCGTCCGGAGGTAGTTCACCTCGCCGAGGCAGAGGCTCCACCCCTCGAGCCACGTCGCGAGGGCCTCGCGCCGGCCCGGGTCGTCGTCGGTGTGGACGACGAGGTCGACGTCGCTCCCCGGCCCGGCCGTGCCGTCGTGCGAGGAGCCGACGAGCCACATCCCCTTCACGCCGAAGCGCTCCGGGTCGGTCTCGGCGGCGATCCGCTCGGCGAGGTGGATCCTCCAGCGCCGGTCGTCGTCCGCGCCGGCCGATCCGGGGATTCCGATCGCGGCCTGGCGGACCCCTCCCGCCCCCTTCTCGGGCGCTCCCGGCGGGGCGAGGATCGCGACGGCCCGGTCCAGGTCGGCGTTCATCCGGACTTTCAGGACGAGGCCGCCGGTCGCCGCCGGGACGTCGATCACGCGGACGGTCTTCGCGAGGTGCGCGGCCTCGGGGACGAGGGTCGGCAGGAGGTTCGGCGAGTCGAGCAGGAAGCGCTCGTTGAAGTCGACGCCGGGGTCGTCCGGGAAGAGCGGGAGGTAGCGGATCTGGGCCTCGACGAGGTCCTGGAAGAAGTGGGTGCCGAAGGAGAGGTCCGGGACGTAGCTCCCCTTGCGGCGCGCGATCTCGATCAGCACGGCCGCGTTGTTGATCTCGGAGTAGGTCACCGCGACGCCCAGCTTGATGTCGCCGCGGCTCCCCCACCGTCCCGGCCCCATCAGGATGAACTGCCGCCGCGGGAGGAGCTTGTTCAGCCGCCCGACGGCGTGCCCGACCTCGCGGAGCGTCTCGAGGCTCGGGATCGAAGCGTAGGACTCCGGGTCGACGTAGACGACGTGCGTGACGTCGGGGACGCGCCCGTTCGAGACGAAGCGGTTCGCCGAGAAGACGATCCTCTCCGGGGGGACGTCGGTCGGGAGGACGGCCGCCTGGCTCTCGTCGGCGAAGCTCTGAGGCCGGCACTGGAGGAGGTAGAGGTCCTTCCCGTCCGAAGCGAACTCCACGTCAACCGGGCTCCCGAGCTTCTCCTGGAGGAGCTTCAGGAGCGCCCGGATCCTCGCGACGAACGGCGTCCCGGTGACGAGCCCCTCGAACGTGACGACGAGGTCCCGCGCCCGCTCCTGGTAGTCGACCATGAGCGGGCGGTGGATCCGCCCTTCCTCGTGGACCGAGACCATCTCGTCGATGCCCGGCAGGCTCCCGCCCGCCTCGCGGAAGAGGGTCTCCATGTCGACCGTCTCGAACTGCCGGGTCTCGAGGTTGATCACGTCGGCCTTCCGGGGCGCGTAGCGGACGACGGCGTCGGCGGTGACGTTCGCGCGGAGGCCCGGCTGTCCGGGCGCGAGGAGGATCGGGTAGTCGTCCCCGACGCGGTCGACGGCGCGCGTGCCGAGGCCCGGGACGAGCCGGATCAGCCCGTCGTCGCGCCGGATGCGGGGCGACCAGCGGAACTCGTTGTTCGAGAAGGCGACGCCGGCGAACGACGGGAGCCAGTACTTCCCGACCCTCGAGCCGACGACCTCCTGGATCATGATCCCCATCTCCTCGTGGACGTCGAGGAGGCCGCGCTCGGCGCGGTACTCGATCGGGTCGGGGCCGAAGATCGAGGCGTAGACCTCGGCGATCGCGTCCATCAGCGCGGCCAGGCGGTCCCTCTTCGGGCCCTGGTTCGCGAGGAAGAGGCTCTTGTACTTCCCCGAGAACGAGGCGCCGGCGCGGTCCTCGAGGAGGCTCGAGCTCCGCACGATGATCGGCCGCTCCTCGAAGTCGTCGAGCGCGACGGAGAGCCCCTTGACGATCTCCGGGGAGAACTGGCTGTTCTTGAAGACCTGGATGATGTGCGGGTACTCGCGCCTCACCTGGTCGATCTCGAGGTACTTGCGGTCGACGATGTCCTCGAGGTGGTTGTAGGCGATGAAGTTCACGACGCCGTCCGACGTCACGTACCACGTCTTCGGGATCCGGATGTCCGCGAGCGTCTCGGCGTACTCCTCCGACTTGCGGACGATCTGGACCGCGAGGAAGAGCCCCGAGCTCTTGCCGCCGACCTTCCCGTGGCTGCCGGGCGGGCAGATGATCCGCCGCGTCAGCTCCTGGAAGTCGGAGACGCCGATGAAGTTCTTCGCGACGCCGACGAAGTCGAGCTGGTCCGTGAGGAACCGCCGAACGAGCGCCGCGCGCAGGTCGAACTGGATCGACCGGGAGAGCTCGTTGTCGTTCAGGGCGGCGTGCCGGAAGCGCGTCAGCGCCTCCGCGAGCTCCGTGAGCGACGTCCCCTGGTTCTCGAGCGCCTCGATCAGGAAGCCGGAGCGGCTGTCCTTGCTCCAGCGCTGGATGCTCGTCCGGATCTCGCCCGGCGCCATCCGGGACGAGGCGAGGACGAAGACCTCCTCCGCCACCTTCAGGAGGTCGTCCAGGTTCCGGCGCGCCATCGGGCGGTTCTCGTCGGTGGGCTCCTCGGGGCTCGCAGGCCCGCTCCAGCTCCCCGTGAAGCGCGGCAGGAGGCTCATCGCCTGCTCGTCGCCGCTCCAGCAGAGGTAGTTGAGCATCCGCCGCGCGATCGTCACGTAGCCGGGGCGGTCGATCTGCCGGAGGAAGTCGACGATGACCCACCAGTCGCCCCCCTCGGCCGGCAGCGGGAGGCCGCTCGTCTCCGCCCTGCGGATCGCCGCGCTGAGCCGTCGCTGGAGCAGGAGCTGACCGAGGAGCTCGGCGACCGTGTCGATGAGCTTTCGCTCCTCCCGCCGGAACGGCCCCTCGTCCGAGACCGGGAACGGCTCGCGATAGGAGACCTCGAGGCGCCCCGCCTCCTGCCCCTGGACCCGGATCGGCGCGGACTGCACCCAGGGGCTCGGCTCGGACTCGGCGGAGACGTAGACGGAGGAGCCGACGACGATCCGGACGACGGTCTCGGCCGGGTGCTCCCAGCCCGCCGGCAGGACGCTCGCGACCTCCCGGAGGAGCTCGTCGAGCGGCGCCTCCGTGCGCGCGCAGATCGCGTGGACCCGGTAGAGGCACTGGAGCTCCTTCGCCCTCTCCTGGAGCTCCTCGATCAGGGACCGACCCGTACCGGGCATCGACACCTCCTGCGGCTCGCCGTGCCAGGCGAGAGTGCCACAGGCCCCGTCGTTCAGGGAGCGGTCAGCGGGGGGGCGTCGAGGCCGCGGGGGGGGAGGGCGGCCGCAGAGGGAGGAAGGCCGGGGGAGCCCCTCGCGGAGCTCCCCCGGCGAACGGAACGATCAGGCCCAGCCGCGGTCCTTGCAGGCCTTGGCGACCCGCGAGACCGCGATGACGTAGGCCGCGTCGCGCATGTAGAGGTTGCGCTTCTTCGCGAGCTCGTGGACGGCGTGGTACGCCGCCGTCATCTTCGAGTCGAGCTTCTGGAGGACCTCGTCCTTCTCCCAGAAGAAGTTCATGTTGCACTGCACCTGCTCGAAGTAGCTGCAGGTGACGCCGCCGGCGTTCGCGAGGAAGTCGGGGATCACGTAGATGCCGCGCTCCTGGAGCACCTTGTCGGCCTCGGGCGTCGTCGGCCCGTTGGCGCCCTCGGCGACGAGCTTCACGCTCGGCTTGATCTTCTTGACCGTCTCGCCCGTCACCTGGTTCTCGAGGGCGGCCGGGATGAGGATCTCGACGTCCTGCTCGATCCACGCGTCGCCGGGGAGGACCTCGTAGCCGAGCCCCTTCGCCTTGTCCTTGTCGATCCCGCCGAAGCGGTCGGTGATGCCGAGGAGCTCGTCGGCGTCGACGCCGGAGAGCCGGCGGAACGAGTACGAGGTCTGATCGCCCTGGTCCCACGACGAGCAGCAGACGACCTTGCCGCCGAGCTGCGTGTAGAGCTTGATCGCGTACTGCGCGACGTTGCCGAAGCCCTGGACGGAGGCCTTCGTCTTCGTGATGTCGATCCCGAGCTGCTTGAGCGCCTCGCGGATCGTGAAGACGACGCCGTAGCCCGTCGCCTCGGTCCGGCCGAGCGAGCCGCCCGAGCCGACCGGCTTGCCGGTGATGAAGCCGGGGTACTTCCCGCCCGCGAGCGTCTCGTACTCGTCGAGCATCCAGAGCATGTGCTGCGGGGTGGTCATGACGTCGGGCGCCGGGACGTCGTTCACGGGGCCGACGTTCTTGGCGACCTGGCGGATCCAGCCGCGGCAGATCCCCTCCTGCTCGCGCGCGCTCAGGTGGTGCGGGTCGCAGATGACGCCGCCCTTGCCGCCGCCCAGCGGGATGTCGACGACCGCGCACTTCCAGGTCATCCACATCGCGAGGGCGCGGACGGTGTCGGCCGTCTCGTGCGGATGGAAGCGGATGCCGCCCTTGCAGGGGCCGCGGGAGTCGTTGTGCTGGACGCGGAACCCGCGGAAGACCTTCACGCTCCCGTCGTCCATCCGGACCGGGATTGCGACGTGGTACTCGCGGAGGGGGAAGCGAAGGAGGTCGCGGGTCGCCGGGTCGAGGCCGAGGACGTCGGCCGCCTTGTCGAACTGCGCCTGGGCCATCTCGAAGGGGTTGAACGGAGTCTTCATGGAACGACGAATCTCCTCTCGTGGGTGGTGGGCGATTTCAGGTGGGCCGGGTCTTCTCTGTTCGCGAGCGGACCCGGAATACGCCTCCGCTCCGAGCCTGGGATCCGGGAGAACGGAGCCGCGAACCGGCGGGCCATCAACGGGAAATTCTAGCACCGCGGAGGTCCTTCCGAGCCGTACGAAACCCGTTTCCGGCGCTGCGGTGGCCGCCGCCCCGTATCCTGTCCGCCCCGGTGAAGACGCCGCTCCCGATCGACCCGTTTCTTCCCGAGATCGCCGCGACGCTCCGCAGGCGTCGCGCGCTCGTCCTCCTCGCTCCGCCCGGCGCCGGGAAGACGACCCGCGTCCCGCGAGCGCTTCTCGATACGGGCCTCCTCGACTCGGGCGCCCTCTGGGTCCTCCAGCCTCGCCGGATCGCGGCCCGGGCCGCCGCGCGACGCCTCGCCGCCGAGCTGGGAGAGGAGGTCGGAGAGCGGGTCGGCTACCAGGTGCGCGAAGAGGGAGCTCGCTCGGAGAGGACCCGCATCCTCGTCGTCACCGAAGGGATCCTCGCGCGACGCCTCCTCGATGACCCCGCGCTCCCCGGGATCGCCGGGGTGATGCTCGACGAGTTCCACGAGCGGAGCCGCCACGCCGACCTCGCCCTGGCGATGCTCCGCGAGGTCCGGGAGACGCTCCGCGAGGACCTCCTCCTCCTCGTCGCCTCCGCGACACTCGACCCGGAGCCCGTGTCGCGATTCCTCGCCGATGCGGCGGGCCCGGCGCCGGTCCTCACCGTGCCGGGCCGCCCCTTTCCGGTCGAGGTCCGGCACGCCCCCGGCCCGGACCCCCGCCCCCTCGAGTCCCGTGTCGCCGCGGCCGTTTCCACGGCCCTCCTCGAGGCGCCCCCGGGGGACGTCCTCGTCTTCCTTCCCGGCGCTGCCGAGATCCGCCGGGCCCGCGAGGCGATCGCGTCGCTCGACGCGCGCCTCGACGTCCGGGTCCTCCACGGCGACCTCCCCTTCGCCGCCCAGGACGCGGCGCTCGCTCCGCCGTCCGATGGACGACGCCGCGTCGTCCTCTCGACGAACGTCGCCGAGACCTCTCTGACGATCGAGGGGGTCAGCGCCGTCGTCGACTCCGGCCTCGCGCGAACGCTCCGGTTCGACCCGCGCTCCGGACTCGACCGCCTCCTCCTCGGCCGGATCCCGCGAGCGAGCGCCGACCAGCGGGCCGGTCGCGCCGGACGCCTCGGCCCGGGCCTCGCGCTCCGGCTCTTCTCCGAGCACGAGGAGCGCGGCCTTCGACCGTTCGAGGAGCCGGAGCTCCTCCGGACCGACCTCGCCGCGCCGCTTCTCGACGTCCTCCTCTGGTCGCCCCGCGACCCCTCCCGTTTCGGCTGGTTCGAGGCGCCACCCGCTTCGTCCGTCGAACGGGCCCTCCGCCTCCTTCGCCGCCTGGGAGCCGTCGAGGAGAGCTCGTTCCACCCGACCCCGCTCGGCCGCCGGATGGCGCGGCTCCCGCTTCACCCGCGCCTCGGCGCCCTCCTTCTCGCGGGCCACGCGACCGGCCTCGCGCGCGAGTCGGCGACGCTCGCGGCGCTCGTCGAGGAGCGCGACGTCCTCGCGGGGAGCCGCGCCTTCGGCCGTACTCTCGAGGCGCCGGAGCACGAGTCCGACCTCCTCCTCCGCCTCGAGCTCCTCGAGGAGGCCGAGCGGGCGGGCCTCTCCCGCCCGCGGCTCGAGTCGCTCGGCCTCGATCCGGGCGCCGCCCACGCCGTCCTGCGCCTGCGGGACGCGCTCCTCCGTCGCCTCCCCTCCGCTCCGCGGCCTTCCCACACCTCCGAGGAGGACCTCCTCCGCCTCGTCCTCCACGGTTGGCCCGACCGGGTCGCTCGGAGGCGGCGCGGCCGTCCGTCCGAGGCCGTTCTCGCCGGCGGGACGCCGCTCGTCTTCGACCCGCGCTGCGCCGTCCGGAAGGCCGACCTCGTCGCCGTCGTCGAGACCGTCGCGGGAACGAACGGCCCCGACCGGATCCGGATCGCGAGCGCCGTGGAGCGCGCGTGGCTCGACGCGCTCCCGGGCGCGGGCGTCCTCTCCGAGACGGTCCGCTCCTGGGACGCCGCCGCCGGCCGCGTCGTCGCGATGCAGAGGATCGTCTTCGACGGCCTCGTCCTGGACGAGGACGAGATCCCCGCGCCGATCGACGAAGAGACGGCTCGACTCCTCCTCGAGGCGGCGAGCCCCGATCCGTCTTCCGCCCTCTCGATCGACGGGCCGGTGGAACGCCTTCGCGCCCGCGCCGCCTTCCTCTGCAGAGCGATGCCCGAGCTGGAGGTCCCGCCCCTCGACGACGACGCGCTGCGGTCGCTCCTCGCCGAGCTGGTCGTCGGACGCCGACGCCTCTCCGAGCTGCGCGCGGTCCCTCTCGAGCCGCTCCTCCGCGCCCGGCTCGGGTCCCGCGCGCTCCGCCTCCTCGACCTCCACGCCCCGGCCGCGCTCCCGGTTCCGACCGGCCGCGACGTCCCGCTCGAGTACGGCGCCGACCGGCCGCCGGTCCTCGCCGTGAAGCTCCAGGAGCTCTTCGGCCTTTCCGAATCGCCGCGCGTGGCGGACGGGCGCGTCCCCGTCCTCCTCCACCTCCTCTCCCCGGCGGGACGCCCGGTACAGGTCACCTCCGACCTCGCGAGCTTCTGGAGCCGCACGTACCCCGAGGTGAGGAAGGAGCTGCGCGGACGTTACCCGAAGCACCCGTGGCCGGAGGACCCGCGCGGCGCCCCGCCGCGTCGCGGCACGACCCGCTCGGGCCGCTGACGCGCTACCCTCCCCTCGACGGAGGTCGAGATGAAGGTCCTGCGAATACTCCTCGCCCCTCTCCTCGCGCTTCCCCTCACCGCGGCCGAGCCCCCGGCCCCGGAAGCGCTCGCCTCGCAGGCGCGCGGCCTCGCCGGAAACCTGATGCTCTCGCTCCAGGGCGAGCTCTTCGCCGCGATGAAGTCCGGAGGCCCCGTGAAGGCCCTCGAGGTCTGCCGGAGCCGCGCGCCCGAGATCGCGACGGCGACCGCGATGGGGACTCCCTGGAGGATCGCGCGCACGTCGAGCAGGGTCCGCAACGGCGCGAACGCGCCGGACGAGTGGGAGGCGCGGAAGCTCGAAGAGTTCGCGACGAGGCTCTCCGCCGGCGAGGAGGTCGGCGCCCTCGAGGCCTGGGAGGTCGTCGAGGTCGCGGGGCGTCCGGCGTTCCGCTACATGAAGGCGATCGGCACCGCCTCGCCCTGCCTCACCTGCCACGGCTCGGCGCTCAAGCCCGAGATCGCGTCGAAGGTGCGTGAGCTCTATCCGGACGACAGGGCCGTCGGCTTCGCGGCGGGAGACCTCCGCGGCGCCTTCACCCTTTCCCGGCCGCTCTGATCCCGGACACCGCCCGGCTCCAAGGAGGATTTACGCCATGACGACGCGCATCCGGAACCGCGCCCTGCTCGACCGGCGTGTCTCGGCCGAGGAGGCCGCCGCGATGATCCGTCCCGGCGACACCGTCGGAATGAGCGGCTTCACCGGGGCCGGGTACCCGAAGGCGGTCCCGGTCGCCCTCGCGAAGCGGATCATGGACGCGAGCCTCCGCGGCGAGAAGTTCCGCGTCGGGATCTGGACGGGCGCGTCGACCGCGCCCGAGCTCGACGGCGCCCTCGCGATGGTCGACGGCGTTGAGCTCCGCCTCCCCTACCAGTCCGACCCGACCTGCCGGAAGAAGATCAACGCGGGCGACATGGAGTACCTCGACATCCACCTTTCGCACGTCGGGGCGTTCGTGAGGCAGGGTTTCCTCGGCAAGCTCGACGTGGCGCTCGTCGAGGTGACCGGCATCCGCGAGGACGGCGCGCTCATCCCCGCCTCCTCGATCGGGAACAACAAGGTCTGGCTCGACTCGGCCGAGCGGGTCATCCTGGAGGTCAACTCCTGGCAGTCGGAGAGCCTCGAAGGGGTTCACGACGTCTACCAGGGATTCGCGCTCCCGCCGAACCGTAAGCCGATCCCGCTCGTCGGCCCGGCGGACCGGATCGGCACGCCCTACCTCCACTGTCCGGCCGAGAAGATCGTCGCGATCGTCGAGACGAACCCACCCGAC
>JAGOBQ010000647.1 GCA_017999215.1 Thermoanaerobaculia bacterium | reverse complement strand
ACGAGCTTCATGACGGTCGTCTCCGGGACGCGCGTCGTCCCGGAGGACCTCGAGGTCACGTACCGTCGGCTCCGCGCGCGTCTCGGCGCGCCGGAGGGGGCCCCCTGACCGGCGCACCTCGCCCGACCGGCCGGCGCCTCCTCGCGGTGCTGCTGACGCTCCTCGTTCCCGGTCTCGGCCACGCGTGGTGCGGCCGCCGCGCGCGCGGGGCGGCGTTCTTCGGCCTCGTCGGGGCAGCCTTCGTCCTGGGCCTGGCTCTCGGCGGAGCCCCGGGGCCCATTCCGGCCCGCGGGGCCGGCGCCCTCCTGACGGCGGCGGCGACGCACGCCGTGGTCCTGCCGGCATTCTTCGTGCGGATGGCCGGGCTCGGCCCGGCAGATCCCTCTTCGCCCTCTTTCGAGGTGGCGACCACCTACCTCGTCGTCGCGGGCGTGCTGAACGTCCTTCTCGCATTCGACGCCTGGGACGTCGCGGGGGAGCGGAAGCCGTGAGCACGACCCCGTTCGCCGACCACTTCCTCCACCTCGTCCTCCTCGCGACGATCCTCTCCGCCTTCTTCGCGCTCCTGTGGCGCGACGACGGACGCTCCCGGCGGCGCTTCTTCGCGCGGATGTGGACGGCGATCGTCGGCGGCTCGCTCGCGGCCGCCTGGGCGATGTCGCTCGTCGGGGGTCGCTGAGGCCGTGCGCCTTCTCCTGTCGGCCGGCGAGGTCTCCGGCGACCAGCACGGAGCGGCGCTCCTCGCCGCGCTCTCCGAGCGCGTCCCCGCGCTCGAGACGTTCGGCCTCGGCGGCGACCGGTGCGCGGCGCTCGGGATGCGCCTCCTCGCCCACCAGAAGGAGCTCGCGATCATCGGCGTCGTCGAGGCGCTCGGGAAGATCCGCTTCGCCCACCGCCTCATGCGCGACCTGACGCGCGAGGCCGTCGCGTCGAGGGCCGACGCCGCGGTCCTGATCGACTCGCCCGACTTCCACCTCCCGCTCGCCCGGCGGCTCGCGAAGGCCGGAGTCCCGGTCGTCTTCTACGTGTCGCCCCAGGTCTGGGCCTGGCGGAGCGGACGGGCGCGGACGATCGCGCGCCTCGGCCGCGGCGTCCTGACGCTCTTCCGGTTCGAGAAGCGCTGGTACGACGAGCGCGGGCTCGGAGAGGGCGTGACGTGGGTGGGGCACCCCCTCGTCGACGAGGCCCGGCGCGAGCTGGCGACGCCGGCGGCGCCGCCGCCGGCCGGGCGGCGCCGCGTCGTGCTGATGCCCGGCTCGCGCGCCGGGGAGGTCCGTTCCCTCCTCCCGATTCTTCGGGACGCCGTCGCGCTGCTCGAGGCACGGCGGTCCGACCTCGACGTCGTCCTCGTGAAGGCCGACTCGGTCCCGGACGAGCTCCTGCGCCGGATCGCGGGGCCGAGCCTCGACCGCTGGAGCGTCGTCTCGGGTCCGCACCTCTCGCTCCTCGCGGCGTCGGACGTCCTCCTCGTGGCCTCCGGCACCGCGACCGTCGAGGGGCTCCTCGCGCTCGTTCCGATGGTCGTCGTCTACAAGGTCGCCGCGATCAGCTACCTGCTCGGACGCCTCCTCGTGAAGGTGCCGAGCGTGGCGATGGCGAACATCCTCTCCGACCCGGGCGACGGCACGCGGGCGGTGCCGGAGCTGATCCAGGGCGACGCGACGCCCGAGCGCGTGGCGGCCGAGGTCGAGCGCTTCCTCGACGAACCGGAGCGTGCCGCCGAGGCTCGCCGCCGCCTCGCCGTGGGGCGCGAGGAGCTCGGGGAGCCGGGCGCCGCGGCCCGGACGGCCGAGGCCGTCCTCGCGCTCCTCGGACGGAGAGAGGCATGAGGGACTTCCTCCGCCTCGCGCGCCTCTTTCGCCCGCACGCGAGGGCGGCGCTCGTCGCCGTCCTCGCGATGGTCGGCGTGGCGGTCTTCACGACGCTCGTCGCCTACCTCTTCGGACCGCTCTTCGACCAGGTCCTGACGCCGGGGCAGAACGCGGCCGTGAAGCAGGAGCTGGCCGCCGACCCGGCGGCGCGCGGCCTCGGCAAGGCGCTCGGCGCGGCCGAGACCGCGCGCCGGACGCCCGTGATCCAGTGGCTCGACGACGGCCTGCTGGACCTCCAGTCGGCCGTCGGCGTGACCGAGAAGAACCGGGCCGTCGTCCTGCCGGTCATCCTCCTCGTCGCGTTCGTCCTGAAGAACCTCTGCGCGTTCGCCGCCGAGTACCGGTTCAACGCGGTCGGCCTCGCGTTCGTGAGGGACGTGCGCCGCCTCGTCTACGAGCGGCTCCTCGGACAGTCGGGGGCCTTCCACGCGAAGAACCCCTCGGGGGACCTCATCTCGCGCGTGACCGGGGACGTCGACCGGATCCAGAGCCTCTTCGGGACCGACCTCGCGGACCTCGTCCAGTCGATCGCGACTCTCCTCGGTCTCTCGGTCCTCGTCGTGTCGCGCTCGCCCGGGCTGACGCTCATCGCCCTCGTCGTCGCGCCGGCGATCGTCGTCCCGGTCGTCCTGATCGCGAACCGGCTCCGGCGGATCTCGAAGGCGGGGCGCGAGCGGATGGGAGACCTGACCGGCGTCCTCTCCGAGACCCTTCGCGGGCACCGGGTCGTCCAGGCCTACGGAGCGGAGAAGTACGAGGCGGACCGCTTCGGCGAGGTGAACGAGCGGACCTACCGGCTCCTCCGGAAGGGCGCGGGCGTGATGGCGCTGTCGTCCCCCCTCGTC
>JAGOBQ010000119.1 GCA_017999215.1 Thermoanaerobaculia bacterium | reverse complement strand
GTATAGGGACCGGTGTTTGTCCACGTCGAGGAGCAGCCCGCACCCGCTCCGGCGCGCGATCTCCGCGAGGAACTCCTCCTCCGGGATCGTCGAGGTCCGCCAGGTCACGTAGCTCGAGACGTTCTCGAGGACGAGGGGTCGCCCGAGCCGGTCCTGCACGCGCCGGACGCGCTCGACCACGTGCGTGAGCGCCTCTTCGGTGTACGGCAGCGGCAGGAGGTCGTGCGACGTCCGTCCCTCGACGCCCGTCCAGCAGAGGTGGTCGGAGACCCAGGCCGGTTCCACCTCCGCCGCGAGCGCGACGAGAGCCTCGAGGTAGGCCTCGTCCTGCGGGTCCGTGTTCCCGATGCCGAGCGAGACGCCGTGGAGCGTCACCGGGTACCGCTCGCGGACGGCGAGGAGGACCTTCCTCGCGCGTCCGCCGACGGCCATGTAGTTCTCCGAGATCGCCTCGAACCAGTCGCACGCGACCTCGCCCGCGAGAATCTCCGCGTAGTGCTCGCGGCGCAGGCCGATGCCGTGGCCCAGGAACGGCGCCGGGGTCAGGACTTCTTCGCCGGGGCGGCGTTCTTCGCCTTCAGCTCCTCGCACTCCTTCTCGGAGGCGACCATCACCCAGCCCTTCCCCTTGCACGCATTCCGAGTGTGGCACGTGTGGGCGCCGGGAACGCCGCACTCGCTCTTCCCCTTGCAGGCGTTCCCGCCCATGCACTTGATCGTCTTCTTCTCAGCCTTCGGCATCTCGCCGGCCGGCTTCTTCTCGTCGGCCGCCACGTACGTCGCGGAGAACATCCCCGCCGCCATCATCGCCGCCGCCGCCCCGAACATCTGCCTGCGATTCATCTCGAGCCTCCATCCGTCCGCGGTCTCCGCGACGGTCTCTTTCTGAGACAAAGTTGCAGATACTAGGGCGACCGCGGACGGCCCGCAAGCGGGAATCGGCGTCCGCGAATCGCCGTATGGCGTGGAGCATCGTCCGACCGCACCACGAAAAGCGAAAGGCCGCCCGAAGGCGGCCTTTCCCGTCGGCTGAGCTTCGCGCCCGGCGTCTACGGGCCGGACGGCGCCAGGAGGTAGATCTCCGGGTTGCGGGACGCGTTCACGATGCTCGAGACGAACGAGAGGACCCGTCCGTTCCCGGCCGTCACCGAGGCCGCGACCTCCATCTCCGAGAACGGCCCGTCTCCCACGTCGAAGAGGGTGGGTCCGAACAGGTCGTTCACCTGAACGTACTCGAACGGTCGAAGGCCGATCTCCTTCGCCCCGATCACGGTTCCCAGGTGGTCGGTGAGCGTCACTCTCGCCGTCGCCGGCGCCCCGGCGGTCTCGACGAGGACGAGGTTCGAGCGCCGCATCGCGCTCTTCTCGGCACCGGCGAAGCGCACCGACGGCGCGCCGAGGGACGTGATCTCACGCCCCGTCGACGGGATCGCCGCCAGCTGCGCCGCGGTCCGGCCCTTCCCGGGGTCGGCGTTGTCGACCTGCGCCGAGACCGCCGCCGCCGCCGCCACCTTGCTCACCTCACCCTCGATCGCGATCCAGCCGTAGGTCTGCCCGGCCTGGCCGAACAGCTCGGCGAGCGCGTCCTCCGACTGTGCCAGGGGCAGCGAGCCGAACGGCGGGATCGTCACGTTGACCCTCGCCTCGCCGGTCTTCCCTCCGAGGTCCAGGTCCACGTAGCCGTAGACGAGCTGCAGCTGCGCCGGCGTCGCCGTTCCGTTCGCGATCCGGAGCGCGGTCCGGTAGCGCGTGTCGTTCGCGCCCGTCACGCGGACCACGCCCGGCACGATCAGTGCCCGGAACGCTCCCGACCCGACGCGCCGCCCCTTCAGGTGGCTGAAGCTGTTCGAATCGTTGTCGATCACCGAGGCGATCGGCACGACGCGGCCGCCGCCCGCGGTCGCCGCCACCGAGAGCGAGCCGAGCGGCAGGCTCGGGAAGCCCGCGGCCGTCGCCACGCCGTCGATCTGCTGGCGGCTGAACGGCGGCACGTAGACCCCGTCCACCGTTCCGGTCGTCTGCCCGTCGGCGCTCCGCACCGTCACCTTCGCCGTCACGCCCTGCTTCGTCGGGTTCGCGAGGATCAGGTTCGTACGGCTCGCCGACGTCGAGACCACGCCCGGCACCACCGCCTCGCCGCCGCTCGCGTCGACGCCGTCCGTCACGAAGACGCCCGGCATCTCGGCTCCGAAGCGGAGCGCGGGGTCACCGCCCGTGTCGGACTGCGTCCGGGAGCGAAGGCTGAACGCGCCGGCGAAGCGGCTCTTCAGCTCCACCATCCCCGTCGAGCCCGGGGGCAGGCCGAAGACCGTCGTCAGGAGCGAGGAGAGCCGCACGGTCCGGTTCGCCTTGAAGGCCGTCGTCACCTTGAGGACGTTCGGGTCCGCCGTGCCGTCCTTGCCGGCCGGCGTGAACCAGAGCTCCGCCGGCAGGTCGTCCACGTCGGTGTTGTTCCGCAGCCAGCCGTCGGAGGAGAAGAAGGCCCCTTCGAGCCCCTCCGCCTCCACGGCCGAGGCGATGAAGAACGAGCCGGGCGACTCGTCCAGCGTGTCCATGGCGGCGATCGGCCCGATCGAGTTCCGCGTGCTTCCCTGCCCGGCCTCCACGCCCCAAGGCTCCATGTCGAGGACCGGGATCGCGACGAAGATCCGCGGGCTGGCAGCCGCCAGCTCGAGCTCCAGCTCGCCCGACTGCGGCGCGCCCGCGTACGCCCGGCGCGCCCGGTCGACCTGCAGCTTCAGGACGATCTGCCCGCTTGCGTCGAGCTTCAGGCCTCCTTCCGGCTGCTCCACCACGAGCCACGACGGCGCGCGCGTCACCACGAGCTCGATCGTCTGACCGGACTGCGGCGGCGGCACGATGTTCACACCGAGGGTCGTCGGCAGCGGCGCCTGGCCGGCCGGAGCGGAGAAGTTCAGCTTCGACGCGGCCGTCCGCAGCACCGTGCCCGGCGACGGCTGGCTCGCGCTCGAGACCAGGACCGCCACCTTCGCGGAGATCGTGCGCTGGCCCTCGCCCGACTCGAACGTCGCCTGGAGGGTCGCCTCGTGGTACCCGGCCGCCGCCAGAGCCGCGGTCGTCGGCGTCGCCGTCACGCATCCCGGGCTCCCGGGCGCGATCGACAGCGAGGCCTTGTCGAGGGTGAAGTCCGCGGCGCCGCCGCCCGCCAGAGCGAGCGCGAGCGCGGCGGTCTGGGTGGAGAACTTCGCGTTGTAGAAGCAGACCGTCGCCGACGGCGACGCCGCCTGCGACCCGATCCGGTAGAACATCGCCCCGGGCGTGCTCGAGAGGCTCACCACCGTCGGCGGGGCCACGACGTCCGTGCTCGCCACGTTCGAGTAGCCGCTCGAAAGCTGCGTCGCGCACTGCTTCACCGTCTTCACGCGGGCATAGAGCTTCCCGCCCGAAGGCATGGCGCCGACGAAGTGGGTGAAGAAGTCGGAGACGGTCTCGTACACCGCCACCGTCCCCGGGTCGAACCCCGGCGTCGAGGAGACCTCCACGACGTAGCGGTCGATCCGCCCGTCGAAAGCCGGCTCCCTGGTCCACGAGATGAAGAGGTTGTTCCCGATCCTCACGCTGTCGGGGAGCGTCGTCGTGGGCGCCCCCGCGGGGCCGACGCAGCCCTCCGGGTAGACCGTCATCACGGCCACGGCCGTCGCGAAGTTCTCGGGTCCCGTCACTCCGGGCGGCGTCGCGTCGTCCGCGTCCTGGGCCGTCGCCCGCACGTAGTACCGGCCCGGCTCCACGTACGTGTGCGTCGTGCTCGAGAAGGTGACCCCGTCGACCGACGTCGGCGCGGCGCCGTTGCCGTCGTCGAAGTCGAGCGCCGCGGGGCTCTTCGCCTTCCCCTTCGTCATCTTCAGCCCCATGGCGACGGGCGTCCCCACGGGCGCCGACGCGGGCGTGAGCGTCAGGCTCGGCGCGAGGTCCGTCAGCACCGAGATCCGCTGCGCGACGGAGGAGGCCTCCACGTTCGTCCCCACCGTCCGCGTCACCCGGAGCGAGACCTCGTAGCTCCCGGGTTTCGCGTAGACGTGCGCCGGGTTCGGAGTCGTCGCGGTCGTGCCGTCGCCGAAAGCCCACTCCCAGGTCGCCGGCGTCCCGCGCGAGCGGTCCGTGAACGACACCGAGGTGCCGCGGTAGACCGGGTTCGGGAAGAAGAACGCCGCCTGGAGCGGCTCGGTCGTCTCTCCGCACTTGCCGTAGAGCCAGCAGGCTCCGTCGATGTCGTCGCTTCCGAGGCCGGACGGCGGCGGGTTCCCGAACGTCGTCACCATCACGCCGGCCGCGTCGTCGGTGGGGTCGACGTCGTTCGCGTTCCGCGAGACGTCCGAGTTCGAGAGGCCGAGCGTGCTCCCGAGCCCGTGCAGCAGCACCGGGTAGAAGAGGCTCGACGGGTAGGCCGCGCAGCTCGTCCGCCGCACCCACACCTGGCCCGCCTTCACCGTCTGGTACGTCTCGCCCTTCCACGAGTGCGACGTCCCGTCGGTCAGCCAGGCTCCGATCGCGAGCACCCCTTCGGCGCCGCAGCCGACCGGAGCGTCTCCGAACATCGACGTGTCGTCGAACGCCACCACCACCTGGCCCGAGCTCACCGCCGGCGTCTGCGGGCAGGTGGCGGAGATCGGGCCGGGGGCGGCGTAGCTGATCACCGCGCCCTTCGCCTCGAACGGCACCGTCGACCACTCCGCCGCCGCCTGCGCCAGGTCGGCCAGGCCGCCGCCCGCCACGGCGCCCTGTCCTTCCGTGCTCGGGAAGGCGTCGCACGCCATCGTCTGCGCCGTCGCCGCAGGGCTCCAGCGCGCGCGCTGCCCGTTCCAGCTCGAGTCCCACAGGGCCGCGAGCCCGCGCGACTCGATCACCGGCCGCGTCGTCCCGCGCGCCGTTCCCACGTACCCCTCGGGCGGCCCGGCGAGCGCGCCCCGCGCCCCGCGGATCTCGGCCGCGAAAGCCGAGAGTCGGCGCGTCGGCTCCGCCGCGGCCACTCTCTCGCCTTCGGCGTTCACCGCGGCCACCGGGCGAGCGTTCACCTCCGAGAAGGCGAGCCGCGTCGCCCAGCGGGCGCCGTCCTCGTCCTCCACGACGTCGAACGCGCCGAGCGCGAGCTCCACGACACCGTACCGCCCGTCCTCGCGCGGAGCGAGGAGCAGGAGATAGACGCGTCCCGGCTCGAACCGCGGCACGTCGGGCACGACGAGCCGCGTTCCGCCGAGCTCTCCGCCGGGCACGGCCACTTCGACGTCGCGAGCGAGCGCGCCCCTCAGCGCGTCGACGACCTCGAAGCGGGTCCGCGTCTCCGCCACACCCGCGGGCCCCTCGCCGGGCTCGGAGGCCACCGCGCGAACGATCGCCGCGGCCGGGGCTCTCCCGACGAGCGTCGCGTCGCCGATCGGCCCGTAGACCGCGCCGAAGGCCGAAGGAGCCGCGAGCGTGAGCGCCACCAGGACCGCCAGGGGGAAACGCGAGAGGGTGCGAATCATTCGAGACCTCCTTGCCGGAGAAGAGCCGTGGACTTCGGTTCCTGTCGAACGGCCGGGTCGGGCCTTTCGGACGCGCCTACTGAGGCCGCGCGGGCGAGACCGGGGGCGGCGTCGGCCCCGGCGTCGGAATCGTCCCGCTCACGGGCGCCTGACCGCCCACCACGAGCGGCGGATCGTCGAGCATCAGGGGCGCCGCCTCCGCCCGTGCGGGGCGTGCCCCGGCCGGCGCCTTCGCCGCGGCGACCATCTGCATGCAGGGCGGCAGGGCGCGCATCTCGCCTCCCGAGGAGATCGAGGCGACCATCCCCGCGCACGAGAAGCCCGTCGGCACCGCCGGCTGCGAGACGCTCGTCCGTCCCACGACGAGGTTCCGCGCGTAGGCGGCCTCCTCCGGCGAGAGCGTCACGGGGCACGTCGACGTCACCCGCGCCTCCGCGGGCCCCGCCGAGGCCTCGCGGCCGTCGGAGTCGCGAAGGGCGATCCGGTAGCGAATCGTCTCCACACCGGCCCCCGGCACCGGCAGCACCGCCCAGAAGGCTTTCGCGGCCGTTCCCCGGCGCAGCTCGAGGAACGACTCCTCCTTCGCGCCCGCGGCGCGGAAGTAGACCCGCGCCGTCGTCACCTGGCCCGCGCCCGTCCACGTGGCCAGGACCTTTGCATTACCGCTGGATGGGATGCAGCGGAGCGGCTCGTGCACCAGGCCGCCCCCGGGCGCGGCGCTCGCGGAAAGGGCGCCCGCGATCAGGAATGGGAATGCGCAACGGCTGGCGAAACTCATCGAGGCCTCCTCGGAACGGTTCTGCCCAACGGGGCAGAAGTTGACCTGATATCAGACGATATCACCCCTGTGCTCGCAGAAGCACAAGGAATTTCTCTTTCGTCGTCCGGCGCCGCGGGAAGTCCGGGCGAGCCCGCCGTCCGTTACTCCCCGCGGAGGATCCTCTTCGCGTAGTAGTCGACGAACGGCGTCTTCCGCAACCGGGTGACGCTCTTCTCGGCCAGGACCTTCGCCTCGGCGCGGCGGCCGGTCTCGAAGTACGCGATCGCGGCGTAGAACATCGTCGACTCCCCCGCGCGCTCGAGCGAGCCGAGCAGGTCGGCCTGCTCCGCCGCGAGCCGGAAGTCGCTCGTGAGGATCGCCGCCTCGATCAGCGCGATCCGCAGCTCCGGCGTCGCGGTCGGCTTCCCGAGCGGCAGGAGGAGGGCGCGCGCGCGGCCCGCCTTCCCGGCGGCGATCAGCGTCCGCGCCTGGGAGATCGCCCGCGCCTCGGCGGCCGTCGGCGGTGGAGTCGCCGTCGGCGAGGTCCTCGGAGCGGCGGCGGTGGGAGCGGCCGCCGCCGTCGCGGACGCCGCCGGGGCGAGCGTCGACGCCGGAGCCGGAGTCGAAACGACCAACGGAACGGCCGTCGGAACGACCGTCGGCCTCGGAATCGCGGTTGCGATCGCGGTCGGCGTCGCCGTCGGCCTCTCCGTCGGCTTCGGTGTCGGGCTCCGCGTCGGCTTCGCCGTCGGCCTCGCCGTCGGCTTCGGCGTCGGGCTCGGCGTCGGAGTCGGGGTCGTCGTCGGCGTCGCGGTCGCCGTCGGGGCCTCGGTCGGCGCCGCCAGCAGCTCCGCGCCCCGCCGCCGCTTCACCACCTCGCGGGCTCGCGCCCGTGTCCCCGCGTCGAGGTCGAGCCCCGCCCAGAGGCGGAAGCGGGCCTCGAGGTCCTGGAGGCGCGCGGCCGTCGCCGTCGCCTCGGCCGTCATTCCGGCCGCCTCCTGCGCCACCGCGAGGCGCGCCACGCAGCTCATCAGGGCGGCCGGCTCGTCGAGCATCCCGAAGCAGGCGATCCGCAGCTCCACGGCGGCCTCGGCCGCGCGGCCCTCCGCGAGCGCCCGCGTCCCGACGGTGAGCCGGCGCGCGTAGAACTCGTCGTAGCCGAAGGCGAGGGGCGCGGTGGCTAGAATCGCCGCAGGAAGTAGAACGTGAAGCAGCCGTCTCATCGGGAGCGTCCGGCTCGCGAGCGCCTCGCCGCGGTCCTCGGGTTCGGGCGTACCGAAGCGGCGGCCTTCGTCCTCCTGCTCGCCGTGCCGGCCCTCGTGCCGATCCCGTTCGGCGGAATCACGCCCGAAGGGCGGCTCGTCGTCCAGGCTCTCTCGTTCCTCATCGCGCTCCTGACGTTCTCCTCGCCGGCCGGCCGAGCCCATCCGCTCGGCCCGGTCCGCGTCCCGGTCGCCCTCGTGGCGGGGCTGGGCCTCCTCGGGCTCCTCCAGCTCCTGCCGCTCCCGGGAGCGCTCCTCGGCGCCGTCTCCCCCCGGGCCCTCGCAATATACCGGGAAGCGGCCGCTACCGCGTCCGTCCTCGGCGGCCCCGCGCCGCTCTCTCCGCGGATCTCGATCTCGCCCGGGGAGACGTGGGACTCGGTCCTCCTCGTCCTCTCCTGCGCGGCCCTCCTCCTCTCCTCCTTCGTCCTCCTCCGCCTTCGGCTCCGCCGCCGGCTCTTCTTCGGCGCCCTTCTCGCGGCGGCGGCCGTTCACGTCCTCGTCGCCGTCGCGTCCAGGCCCGAAGGCGACCGGCTCGCCGGCCCCTTCGTCAACCCCAACCACTTCGCCGGCTGGCTCGAGATCGCCCTCCCCGTCGCCGTGGCCCTTCTCTTCCTGGCCACCACCCGGCCGCTCCGGCCCTTCCGGAAGGCCCCCTCCACCGACCTCCTCGAGCGCCGCCTCGTCGCCGGAGCCGCCTGCGTCCTCCTCCTCGGCACGCTCGCCACCGGCCTCGGCCTCACCCGCTCACGAGGCGGCCTCCTCGCGGCCCTCGCCGCGGCGGCCTTCCTGCTCGGCCTCCTCGTCCTCTTCCCGGCGCACGCGCCCCACGGGCGCAGGGCCGCGCTACGGGCCTGGATCTCCGCGCACGGCACCGCCATCGCGGCGCTCGCGGCGGCGCTCCTCTTCGTCGCCGTCGCGTCGGGCTCGCGCCCCCTCCTCCGCTTCGTCGCGACCGACCCGCGCGACCTCGACTCCGAGGGCCGCCTCCTCATCTGGCGCCTCTCCGTCGCGGCCTGGAAGGAGTTCCCCGTCCTCGGCTCCGGCCTCGGCAGCTACCTCGAGGCCTTCCGCCCCGTCCAGCCGGCCGAGCTCCCGGGATTCGTCGAGTGGGCCCACAGCGACCCGCTCCAGCTCCTCGTCACCGGCGGCCTCGTCGGCCTCGCCCTCGCCGCCGCCGCCTGGGTCGCCCTCTTCCTCGGCCTCGCCCGCGCCCTCCAGAGCCAGCCGCACCGCGAGGAGCGGGCCTTCGCGCTCGCCGGCCTCGCCGCGCTCCTCTCGCTCGGGCTTCACGGCTTCGTCGAGTTCAACCTCTCGCTGCCGGCCATCCCGGCCACGCTCGCCGCCGTCTGCGGCGCTTCGCTCGCGGCCACCGCCTGGAGGCGCCACGACGAGGCCGACGACGCGGCCGTGCCCGCGCCGCGAGGCACTTCCCTCGCTTCCGCGAACGACGGCGCCTCGCCCGAGAGCACCCTCACCGAGAAGAACGCCCGCCCCTGAAGCCCGTCGAGCGGCGCCACGAGGATCGCCTCGCCCGAGACCAGCCCCTGCGCCGAGCGTCCGCCGTTCCAGCCCCACGCCACCACCGCGGGGCGCTCGGCCCGGACCCTCACCTCCAGCGCCTTCCCCGCGTCGGCCGCCGGGTCGACGCACAGCGTCACCGCGCCGCCTGCCGCCGGCTCCCGCGTGGCGCCCGCCGCTCCCCGAGCCGCGGCGAGCCCCGCCGCGATCTCGGCCTCGTCGTCCCCGCCGCTCAGCCCCGCCGCCCGCTCCGCGCGCAGCACCTCGCGCCGCGCCAGCAGCGCCCCGCACTCCGTCCGCGCCGCGGGCGCCATCCGCGCGAGCGCCGCCCGCGCCGCGTCGGGCCGCCCGGCCTCGGCCTCCGCGAGCGCCAGCTCCACGTGGAACGGCGTCCACTCCAGCGTCCGCGTCGCGTCCGAGCTCTCGAGCAGCCGCTCCCAGTCGTACCGCCGCCCCGCGTGCAGCGCCGCCCGCGCCCGCACCGCCTCTGGCACGTCGCGCAGCTGCGACACCGCCTTCGCGAGCGCCTCGCCCCGCACCGCCCCGGCCCGCCCGTCGAGGAAGAAGCGGACGAGCTCGGCCCGCGGGTCGCGCCGCCAGTCGCCCGTCGCGTCCGCCGGCCAGAGCTCCAGCACGCGGGCCGACTGCCGCCGTCCTTCCGCCGCGTCCGCGTCC
>JAGOBQ010000646.1 GCA_017999215.1 Thermoanaerobaculia bacterium | reverse complement strand
TTCGGAGGCCTTTCTGGCGACAGGCGGAAACGCCGGTGCGTGACCTCGCTCAGGGATTCGCTTTCGGATACCGTTAGGAGTTTCCGTTGCTGGGCCGGTTGCGTTTAATAGCCGTCGTCGATCATGACCGCACTCGAGTGGACCCTCCCCGAGATCGCCAAGGCGCTGCAGGAGCCCCAGCACCGGCTGATCTATCTCTGCGAGAAGGGGGTCGTGATCCCCGATCTCGGCGAGGCCAGGGGTCGCGGGAGTAGCCGCCGCTTCTCGAAACGGAACCTCTTGGAGTTCCAGCTGGCGCTGCGGCTCAGGCGGCTCGCCCTTCCCGTGGGCGTGGTCCAGGCGATCACCCACACACTCCGACGGTTCGCTGAGACGACGCGGGCTGCCGATCCGTCGTTCGACATCGTTGACAGCCTTCGGCGGCCCGGCGCCGTCGACCTCCGAATCCTGGTGAAGGACGGGGACAGGCTCTACTTCTCGATATCTCGGGGCGGGAAGAAGCCACAGCTCTTCGGAGGCGTCGATTTCCAGAAGCTGGTCAGGTCTAAGGGGGATGCGCCTGCTATCGGCGCCGAGGTCTCCCCTTCGGTCAACGAATCCGTCAGTTCCTTCGGTGGCCCGGAAGGGAGCCGGCAGGCGCGGATCGAGGTGAGCGTGACCGAGATCGCCCGGAGCCTGGAGCTGGGAAAGTGAAGTCCTCCCCTTTTTTCTTTGTGATGATAGACGATGTCTCTCATTGGGGGCCGCCATGACGACGTCCGCCAGGTCGACTCGAGCGCCGCGGGCAGTGGCGAGGAAATCCGAGACCACAGCCCTCGCTCCGGAAGTCCGAGCGCTTCTTGATCACGTCGCCGAGGAACTGGCGGCCGAGTACCTGAAATTGATGGGCGTCGACGACCCCGCTGGCGCGGGCAGACGGCCTGCTGAGAGAAAGGAAGGTTCGAAGTGAAGGCAGCGATCTACGCCCGATACAGCTCCGAGAACCAGCGGCCGGAGAGCATCACCGACCAGGTCGCAAGCTGCCGGAAGCTTGCAGCGGCGAGGGGCTACGAGATCTCGAGCGATCATGTCTTCTCCGACGAGGCGTCGTCCGGAGCCCGGTCGGACCGCTCGGGCCTTTCCGCCCTGCGGGCTGCGGCCGAACTTGGGGCGTTCCAGGTCGTTCTCGTCGACGACCTCTCGCGCCTCGCACGCAACACGCTCCTGATGCTCTCGATCCTCGAGGAGCTCCGCTTCCATGGGATCCGGGTCGTGTCGGTCGCCGACGGGCTGGACACGGAGGACGAAGAGTCGACGATCGGGATCCAGGTCCGAGGGATCTTCAACGAGCTACAGCTAACGGACCTGAAGAAGAAGACGCTTCGGGGGCAGATGGGTCAGAAACAGCGGGGCTTCATCGTCGGGGAGGCCACGTATGGCTACCGCTCGGTGCCGGTCGGGACGATCCGGATGGACAAGAAGGGGCGGCCCCGGCCCGAGGGATACCGGATGGAGCTGCAGCGGGCGGAGGCCGCGGTGGTCCTGCGGATCTTCCGGGAGTTCGCCGACGGGCGGTCGGAGTCGGCGATCGTCCGGGCGCTGAATGCCGAGGGTGTCCCCGGACGGTTCCGGACGCGGAAGGGGTGGTGGCCGGCGACGGTCCACCGGATTCTCCGGAGCGAGAAGTACATCGGCCGATGGGTCTGGAACAAGACGCAGACCCGGCGAGACCCGCGGACCGGGCGGCGGCGGAAGGTCCTGAAGCCCGCCTCCGACTGGGTCGTGACGACGAGCGAGGAGCTGCGGATCGTCCCGGAGGAGCTCTGGGCGCGGGTGCAGGAGAGGCTCGCCGCCGTCCGGAAGAGTTGGCCGGGCGGCCCGAAGAAACGGGGCTTCGACGACCAGGCGGGTCACCGGGTAGTGCACTACCCCACCGAGCTCCTCTCAGGAGCGATGAAGTGCGCCGCGTGCGGAGGATCGATCTCGAAGGTGAGCGGGAAATCGGGCGGGTACTACGGCTGCCTCGGCGCCGCGAAAGGGAACTGCGAGAACCGCGTCCTTGTCCGCCGGACGCTCGCGGAGAAGGTGGTTCTCTCGGCTGTGCGCGAACGGCTCGCAGACGCGGAGGCGATCCGGTACCTCCTCGAGCGCGTCGAGGCCGAGCTTCATCGGATCGCAGCGGGGGTTCCGGAGGATCTCCGGCTGAAGGAAGCCTCCTTCGAACGAGAGCAGCGGCGACTCGCGAACTTCGTCGACTTCGTCGCTGACGGGAGGGGCAGCCGGGCTCTGGGAGAGGCTATCGAGGAGACCGAGCGACGGCTTGTCGCCCTCCGATCGGAGGTCGAGCTCCTGAAGCGCGGCCGGGAGGTCGCGTTCTCGGCTCCCCCGGTCGCCTGGATCGAGAGCCGCGTGGAGAAGCTCCGGGAGGTCCTGGAGGCGAGGACGGAGAAGTCGGCGCTTCTCCTCCGGCGTCTGCTCGGCCCGATCCGTCTCTCGCCGGAGGAGACGCCGGCCGGTCGGCGCTATCTGAAGGCCGAGACGACGCTCAAGTCACTGGCCCTGATGGAGGTCGAACCCGCCACCGGCCACCCGGAGGCGGGTTCGAATGCTTTGCATTGGTGGAGGCGGGGGGAGTCGAACCCCCGTCCGAAGCGACCGTACGTCGAGGTTCTCCACGCTCAGTCCCGACTTCTTTTCTCGTCGCCGCGCTTCCGGGTCGGGACCACCAGGCGCTTCGACCAAC
>JAGOBQ010000118.1 GCA_017999215.1 Thermoanaerobaculia bacterium | reverse complement strand
CCGGTCTTGGACAGCCGGTGGCGGCGTGAAGGGGGGCCTCTTCCCGAAACCGGCCCCAGGAGGGCCACTGGAGCCCCTATTCATGCGGGGCATCCCCGTCGAACCGAGCTGTCTTGGACAGCAGTGACCAGGGAACCTGCCGAGAGGTCCTGGCTCCAGCGTCGGCCTCCGGCGTCACCCCGTGACCGAAACAGCTTCCAACTGGCGCCGTAGACGACGTTCGCCACCCACTGCTGTTCCAGCTGGTTGTGCCAACCTCGCGGCGTAGCCCCGCGGTGCAGGTCCTCGTGCACGAACCTCTGGACCTTCTCCGCGCCCGAGCACGGCCCGACGCAGGCGACGGTGATCTGGAACGCCCCGAGGCGCAGGTCGTCGAAGGCCACCCACGAGGTGGACAGCGCGAGGACTCCGGCCCACGGCGCGTCGTCCTGCTGTGCCTCCGCGATCGTGATGTCGTTTGGCGTCACGATCTGCTGGGAGAGCGCGAAGCCGCGCCGGACGACCCGCCCACCTTGCCCGTCGTCGCCCAGTCCCGGGATGCGCGCGATCGTGCGCCCGACGCGACTGGTCCATGCGTCCTGCGTGGCAGTGTGCAACTGCAGACTCCAGCCGGCGGTGAAAGCATCGTCCGAGCCGAGAAACGTGTCGTTGTCGAATTCGAACCGGAACAGCCGATCGCGATGATTGCGCGGTTCTACGGCGAGAGCCGCGGAAGCCGCGGCGATCAGCCCGAGCGCCACGGGGAGCCGCGGCGAGTGGTATCTCATCTCAATCCCTGATGCGCACATTCGAACGCCGGCCTGGTGAATCAGGGCGAGTAGGAAGCCCCTAACGTCCTCCACGCAGCAGACCCGGAATGGTCGCTCGGAACGCGACCGCTGGCAAGGTACGAACTCGTAGACGACCAGAGGACCTCAAGGGTTTGTACTCGCATTCCGGTGAGATCATCTCTGGGTCTCACCAAAAACCTCGTCGGTGGCGCACTCCGCAGTGAACTCGAACGTCGTCGTAGCCTCGCGACCGGAGCGAGCAAGGAATATGCCGGAGCCGGAGTACTTGGGGCGACACCTTCACGCCTCCGCGGAATAGGCAGGTCGCCCGATTTCGTGGATTGCGGCATCGGCATGTGTGCCGGGCGCGAGTTGCCGACTGTTCGGCAGCCCCGCCGGGCGAGAGCGGATCGCCAGTACGAGCCGATCAGGGAGCGGCCGTGAGAAACAGCCGTGCGGGCGCCGAGACGAGGGAGGGAGACGGCGCTCTCCCTCTGTGCCAGCTATTCGGCAGGGTGACGCCGCTCTGGGCGAACGATTCCCAGCTTCTTCATCCGGTACTGGAGCGTGGTGCGCTTCATCCCGAGGCGGGACGCTGCCCCATTCGCGCCGGCGAGTACCCAGTCCGTCTGAGCCAGCGTGGCGAGAAGGTGCGTCCGCTCCGCCATCTCGCGCGTAACTCCTTGCGGCGCGGCAGCCGGAGTCTCGCGCAGGTCGAGATCTCCCAGCGGAACCTGAAGAGCAGGTCCTCGAGTCAGGATCATCGCCCGCTCGATCACGTTCTGGAGCTCGCGGATGTTCCCCGGCCAGTCGTACCGCGTAAGTGCCGCGAGGGTCTTGGAGGGGATCGTCTCCACCTTCTTGTTGAGCCGTCGCTCAAGCTGTTGCACGAAGTGCCGGACCAGAAGGGGGATGTCCGTCGGCCTTTCCCGCAGAGGAGGCACGTGGATGGGGAACACGTTCAGCCGATAGTAGAGGTCCGCACGAAAAGTACGCTCCTGGACCATCGCAGCGAGGTCCCGGTTCGTCGCCGCGATGAGCCGAGCGTCAGTTCGGCGCGTTTTCGAGGTCCCGATTCGCTCGAACTCCCGCTCCTGGAGGACGCGGAGGAGTTTGGGCTGAGTTTCGAGCGGGACCTCGCCGATCTCGTCGAGGAAGATCGTTCCCCCGTTCGCCAGCTCGAAACGGCCCACGCGATCAGCGATCGCCCCTGTGAAAGCACCCTTCTGATGGCCGAACAGCTCGCTTTCGAGGAGGCCCGTGGGTATGGCAGCGCAGCTGAGCTTGACGAAGGTCCCGCTCTGGCGTCCGCTCAGATCGTGGATGGCGCGGGCGATCAGCTCCTTGCCTGTACCGGTCTCCCCAGTGATTAGGACCGTCGAGCCGGTCGCCGCGACGGTCTCGACCCTGCTCAGGACGTGACGCAGAGCTTCGCTCCTGCCCACGATCTCGCCGAACCTCAACTCGCTCTTGATCTCGTCCTCGAGGTAGAGCTTCTCCCCAGCGAGCTTGTCCTTAAGTTCCGCGATCTCGCGATAGGCGAGGGCGTTGTCGAGCGCCGTGCCTACCTGGCCGGCAATCTGCTCGAGCAGTTCAAGCCGATGGGCGTCGAATCCGTCCTCCCCGCGCGTCGCAACCCCAAGGACGCCGAGGACTCCGTCTCTACCAACCAGAGGGAAGCCGTAGCCGCCAGTGAGCTCTTCAGCTCGCAGACTGCGCAGAGCGGGGTCGTCGGGAGGAAGGCTTCGCAGATCATGGGGAACCCCGGACCTCAGGATCTCTTCAAAGGCCGTTCCTGCGATAAGAATCGAGGTTCCCTCCCGTGTGACGCCTCGGCTCTCCGGGAAGTCGAGAACGAATACGCGGCCATGCTTCACTTCCTTGTCGACCAGAATGATTGCCGCCGCCTCGAATCGGAGCGAAGCTCTGACCGTCGACGCGATGGAACGGAAGAGGGCATCCATGTCGAGGTTCGACAGGAGGCGCCTACCGACGTCCAGAATCAGGCGAAGCCCCTCATTGCTCCTCGCCAGCTCCACCTGCGCGACACGAAGGCGCTCGAAGTTCGCGGCATCGTCGATCGCGAGCGCCACCAAGTTCCCAAAGTGCGAAAGGAAGCGCCTCTCTGCCTCCCCGTAAGCGCCCGTCGAGCGGCTCGCGACCGAGAGCCTGCCCAGCCGCCTGCGGACCGTCGTCAAGGGGACCGCGACCATGGAGGCTACGCCGTGCCTCGCGGCTTCATCCTCGAACTCTGGGAAGCACGGGCCGCCTTCAGCCGCTGGAATGGAGTACGGGACTTGGTGCTCGAGCACCCAAGAGCCAATAACCCCGTCAAACAGAGTCTCGATGGCTGGCATCAATACCGACTGGGACTCGACATCCAGAACGTGCCAGCTCGGCCCCTCCCCCAGCACGCCCTCTAGATAGAGGCTCAAGTAGTCGAAGACGAAGATCGAGCGTAGCTCCTGGGCGAGGCTACGTATGAGCTCCGCGGGGTGGCGGATGGCACCGAGCTTCGTCCCGACGCAAATCAAGGAGGCGACCTGTTCCTCCGTCAGGACATCGGGGTTCGTCCGTACGGCTCGATTCATCAGGCGGGCTCCTCAGGGACGAGGATAGTCGAAGTGCCGAGGCACTGTTCCGTCACTCTCGAAGCCCGTATGCCTGCAATCTGGGAGTGCGGCCGGCATCGGCAGATGCGTCTCGTCAAGCTGAATGGCGTCGGCGCAGGGAAGCGCCCGAGCGCGGGCACGGACTCGCCCGCGTTTCCGGGGCCCTCGACGAAGGCTCAGCCGGCGGACACCTCGCTGTTACCGTCCTTCTCGCCCGGCGGAGACGGACGGACGACGCCGCCAGAGGGCTCTCATCCCTCACGGCTCGACCCGGCAGAGTCGAGAGCCGTCTCGCGCGCCTCGCCTTACCCGGCGCCGGGCAACGACAGGTGCCGTCGCCGCTCCGACATCAGGCGCGGCGAGGCATGGGCTGCTGACGGGGCATGAAGCTCCGAGGAGCCCGGACTTCTCGGCTCTACGCTCTTCAGTTGGCGCCGCCTGCATGGCATTCTCCAGAAGACGCAGGGGAGGCGGCGGATGTCCCTCGGAACGATGGCAGTCGCAGCCACGGCGATCGCCGAACTCGTGGAGCGCTATTCGGCGAACCGGGAGCACTATCGCGCGTCCTCGTACAACGAAGAGACGGCTCGCAACGAGTTCATCACGCCCTTCTTCGCGGCCCTCGGCTGGGACGTCCATAACCGGATGGGTGCCGCCGAGCCGTACAAGGACGTCATCCACGAGGAATCGATCAAGGTCGGCGACTACACGAAGGCGCCCGACTACACGTTCCGGATGGGCGGGTCGCGGAAATTCTTCGTCGAGGCCAAGAAGCCGTTCGTGGACCTGCGCTCCGATCCCGCTCCCGCGTTCCAGCTTCGCCGCTACGCCTGGAGCGCCAAGCTCCCGCTTTCGATCCTGACCGACTTTGAGGAGCTGGCGGTATACGACACGCGCATCCCCCCGCGCCAGGGCGACAAGGCTTCGGTCGGCCGGATCCTCTACTACACGCACGAGGACCTCGTCCCGAAGCTACCGGAGATCTGGGGGGTCTTCTCGAAGGAGGCGGTTCTCAAGGGGTCGTTCGACCGCTACGCCGTCGACACCCGCGGCAAGCGCGGGACGAGCGAGGTGGACGCCGAGTTCCTGAAGGACATCGAGTCGTGGCGCGAGGAGCTGGCGAAGAACATCGCGCTCCGCAATGCCGACCTATCGGTGCCGGACCTCAACTTCGCCGTGCAGGCGACGATCGACCGGATCGTCTTCCTGCGCATCGCCGAGGGGCGCGGGGCCGAGGAGTACGGCCGGCTCCAGGCGCTCCTCAATGGCCCGGGGATCTATCCCCGGCTCGTCGCGCTCTACCGGCAGGCGGACTCGCGCTACAACTCGGGGCTCTTCGACCTCAAGGCCGACCGGCTGACGCCGGAGCTGGCCGTCGACGACAAGGTCCTCAAGGCGATCCTCGCGCAGCTCTACTACCCGCAGTCGCCGTACGAGTTCTCGGTGCTCCCAGCCGAAATCCTCGGAAACGTCTACGAGCAGTTCCTCGGCCGGGTGATCCGTCTGACGAAGGGACACCGGGCCGTCGTCGAGGCGAAGCCCGAGGTGAAGAAGGCCGGGGGCGTCTTCTACACGCCCGCCGACATCGTCGGGACGCTGGTGGCCGGGACGCTCGGCCGCCTCTGCGAGGAGAAGGCGCCGAAGCAGATCAAGGCTCTGAAGGTGGTCGACCCGGCCTGCGGCTCGGGGTCGTTCCTGCTTCAGGCGTACCAGCTGCTTCTCGACAGGCATCTCGACTGGTACCGCGAGCATCAGCCGGAGCGGCACAAGAAAGAGGTCTTCCTCGGCCCCGGCGCTCAGTGGCGCCTGACGACGGCCGAGAAGCACGCGATCCTCCTCAGCTCGATCTACGGCGTCGACATCGACCGGCAGGCCGTCGAGGTGACGAAGCTCTCGCTTCTCCTGAAGGTCCTCGAAGGCGAGACGGACGAGACTCTCCGGCACTTCGGGCTCTTCGGCGAGCGGGCGCTGCCGAGCCTGGAGAAGAACGTCAAGTGCGGCAACTCCTTGATCGGGCACGACGCGCTGCACGGGCTTCTGCCCGACCCGGAGGAGCTGCCCCGCATCAATCCGTTCGACTGGAGGCGTGAGTTCCCCGAGGTCTTCAAGGACGGCGGATTCGACGCGGTGATCGGGAATCCCCCGTACATCCGGATCCAGACGATGCAGGAGTGGGCGCCGCGCGAGGTGGAGCTCTACAAGACGCTCTACCGCTCCGCCGCCAGTGGCAACTACGACATCTACGTGGTATTCGTGGAGAAGGGGCTGTCGCTCCTAGGCCCCTCGGGCCGCCTCGGCTTCATCCTGCCCCACAAGTTCTTCAACGCGAAGTATGGCGAGGGGCTCCGCACGATCCTCTCCGCGGGCCGTCATGTCGCCGAGGTCGTCCACTTCGGCGACCAGCAGGTCTTCATGGGGGCCTCGACCTACACGTGCCTCCTGTTCCTGACGAAGGAAGACACGAAGTCCGTCAAGGTGGCCCGAGTGCGCGACCTCGCACGCTGGCGGCTCGAGCGAGAGGCAGAGCCAGGCGTGATCCCGGCCAGCGGCTTGACCGCAAAGGAGTGGGTGTTCTCGGTTGGCGGCAGCGCCGCGCTTCTCGACCGGCTCAGGAAGAGCCCGACGACTCTGGGTGACGTCGCGGCGCGCATGTATCAGGGCTGCATCACCAGTGCGGATCCCATCTTCCTCTTCAAGAGGCACGAGCACGGGAAGGATTCGCGCACGACTCGCGTCTTCTCGGTGGCCTCCGACGACTGGGTCGACATCGAGACGCCACTTTTCAAGAAGGTCGTACGTAGCGGAGACATCGGAAGATACGAGGCCCGGCCCTCGACGCTCGTCCTCTTTCCCTACGACGTCCGTGATCAGGAGGCGCGCCTCCTGGAGGTACGGGAGCTCCGATCGGAATACCCGAAAGCCTGGCAGTACCTCTCGGACCATCGTGCGACGCTCGAGTCCAGAGAGAAGGGCGCATTCCGAGACCAGCGCTGGTACCGCTTCGGCCGATCGCAGAATCTCGGCATGTGGGAGCAGCCCAAGCTGATGCTCCCCTACATGACGCAGCAGCTCTCGGCTTTCCTCGACGAGACCGAGCACCTGTACTTCATCAACGTGACTACGGGCGGATACGGCCTCACCCTGAAATCAGATGCTCCCCTGACCTACGAATACCTCTGCGCCCTTCTCAATTCGAGTCTCCTGAACTTCTTCCTTCGCGAGACGTCCACCCCTTTCCGCGGCGGCTACGTGGCCGCCAGCAAGCAGTACATCGAGGGCTTGCCCATCGCGGGCCTTGAGGACCTTGCAGCGCAGAAGCAGATCGGCATGCTCGTCCGGCGGACGATGACTCTTCGACGACAGCTCGTCGCGGCACGGTCGCCGCATGACCAGACGGCGCTCCGCCGCCAGGTCGACGCGACAGACCGGGAGATCGACCGGATCGTCTACGGCCTTTACGGCCTCAGCTCCGACCAGGTGAAGGTCGTCGAAGAGCCGACGCCGCGCCCGTAGCGCGATCTCGCGACGACGAACTACATATCCTTCGCGATCACCGTCGATCTGATCGGAATCCGATGAGTCCCGAACCTGCGCCTCCCTATCTGCACACGTCCGATAACGAGTCGAATGTCAAAGTGACGGTCCCGCGCCAGGCCGCATCTGGCGTGACGTCAAACCCTTACAGGCCCTACTCCGAAGTGGGACCGGGTCCCGATTACGTGGCGAGGCGCAAGTCCCCGATTCCGGCCCTGCTCGTCTCCGCCCGAGAGTGCCAGTATCAGTTTCGGGCCGCGATCACGCTGGTCACGTCGGCCCTCCTGACGCCCGGGAGTCAGCCTCCGCCGCCCCGGTCCAGCCCTGACGGCCCCACGTCAGATCACCCTCCGCGGGCACGCCGGCTTCACCAGGCTCATCGAGCTCGGGATCCCGGGGTGCCGCTCCCCGATCCAGAGCCCCACGCAGAGCGCGAGCACCAGGTCGTCATTCGCCCCTTCGCGCCACACCAGCGACTCGTTCGTCCTCTTCAGGTCCACGTTCATCCTGAAGCCCTGGAGCTCCCGGAGGAGAAGCTGGGCGGTCGGGAGATCCCGGGCGATCTTCAACCGGCCTGTCTGCAGGAGCACCTGCGCCGTCGAGATGACGTCACGCTTCGGCACCCGGGCGTTCATCCCCGCCTCGGCCGCCTCGTCGCCCGCGGTGATAGTCACCACCCAGGGGTTGAGCTCCTCCTGGCGAAAGAGCTCCACCGCAGCTTGCCCGACGCCGGTCGCGTCGATCGCCAGCGTAGGCTCCCGGAGCCCCTTCTGGATCGACTTCACCCTCTGGACCAGCTTCGCGTACGAGCACCCCGGTGGAGTCCGCTCCAGGTACCGCAGGTGAAAGACCGGAGGCGGGCAGTCGTACGACTCGCGCCCGTCAGGTCTGCGAAAGATCGGCTGCCACGTCGTAACGCGACTCTCCTCGATCTGGCGCGTCTCGAGGTACCCCCAGGTCCGTCCCTCAAGCACTACGAGCGACGTCGGGTCGGGACCCATCCCCAGATCGACGGAGACGATGTTCATGCGGATCCGCCCCGACAGCCCGGCGTCACCCGGGCCACTCCATCTCCGACATCCCGAGAGAGATCGGCGAGGGGATCCCCGGGCGCCTCTCTGCCAGCCAGAGCCCGACGGCGAGCGCCAGGACGAGATCGTCGTTCGCCCCCTCGCGCCAGGCGAGAGAGTCGGTCGCCTTCTTCAGGTCCACGTTCATCCGGAAGCCCTGCAGCTCCCGGAGAAGGAGCTGGGCGTTCGGGAGATCCCGGGCGATCTTCAACCGGTCCGTTTGCAGCAGCACCTGGGCCGTCGAGATCACATCCCGCTTCGGCACCCGGAAGCACGGCCACTGCTCAGAGACCTCGTCGCCCGCGGTGATCGTCACGACCGTCGGGCCCAGCCCCGCCTCCTTGAAGAGCTCGACCGCGGCCTTCCCGACCCCCGTCGCGTCGATCACCAGGTCGGGATCGCGGACGCTCCGCACGATCTCCTTCACGCGCGCCAGGATTCCGGCGTACGACGACCCGGGAGGAAGCCGCTCGACGTGCCGGAGGTGGAAGGCCAGCGGCGGGCAGCTCTTCGACTCGCTCCCGTCAGGGGCCCTGAAGAACGGCTGAAACGTCACCCACCCTGGTTCGTGGATCTCCCGCGTCCCGAGGTACTCCCAGGTCTTCCCCTCGATGACAACGATCGACGTCGGATCCGGACCCATCCCGAGATCGACCGACACGAGGTTCATCGGCGCTCCTCCTCCAGGCGGTCGAGTTCCCCCTGGATGTAGAGCAGAAACCCGTCCCGACCCTTCTCGTTCAGCCAGCAGGCGAGGGCGACCGCCAGCACCAGGTCATCGTGATCGGCCTCTCTCCACGCCTCGTACGTGTCGTGCCCGGACAACGTGATCTTGGCCCGGAAGCGGACCAGCTCCCGCTCCAGGACCTCGCCGCCGGGAAGGCTCCTCGGGATCCGCAGCCTCCCGGTCTGGAGCAGGCACGCCACCGCCGACACCACGTCCCGCTTCGGCACCCGGATCTGATGCCCCTCCCGCTGGACGGCATCGCCCCCTGTCAGCGTCAGCGCGTAGAGGTCAGCGGGTATCCGGGCCTCCTCCAGCATGTCCACCACAGGACGCCCCACCCCCGTCGCGTCCACGGCAAGGGAGACGTTCCCCCGCAGGCGCGACACCAGCTCCCGCGTCCGATCCACGATCGCCGTGTAGGGGACGTTCCGGTGACGCTCCACGTGGCGCAGGTCGTAGTGGCGGAGCTTGCCCTCCTCCAGGATTGCGAAGGCCGTGTAGTCGAACGCCTGCCCGAGGTCGATCCCGAGCGTGTACCTCATGGAGCCTCCGGAAGGAGAGAAGGTGTCCGGCAAGTCAGGTCGATCTCGGGGAAGAGCGGCTCCACCTCGTCGCTGAAGGCCCGGAGGATGTCCTCCGTCCTGAAGTACTGGTCCGTCGTGTCGGCGAAGTCGCACTCGTACTCCTGCCGGTACCACCAGTCGCCGAGGGAGTTGCGCTCCTCTTCGAGGAACGCCGGGGAGATCCGGGGACACTCCCTCGCGGTGATCCGGACCCTCTCCCAGGCGTTCGGGCCGGACCACTCCTCGTGGAAGAACCCCCTCTTCCCGAACGGCGTCGTCAGGCAGATCAGCCGGCCCCCCGAGACCGCCAGCATCGGCCGGATCGCGAAGTAGAGGGGATCCGGCACCCGGGCCGCCTCGTCCACGATCAGGAGGCGCACGCCGGAGAAGCCGCGGACGGTCTCCTCTGTCCCCGGCAGGGCGACGATCCTCGAGCCGTTACGCCACTCGACCCGGAGGGCGGACTCCTCCTTCACCGGCGCCGCGTCGCCGAGGTG
>JAGOBQ010000645.1 GCA_017999215.1 Thermoanaerobaculia bacterium | reverse complement strand
ACATCCCGGTGATCGGGCCGTACGCGCTCGGGCTCGTCGGCGACCCCGACCAGGTCCGGAAGATCGCCGAGCTCGGCGTCGTCCTGATCCTCTTCTACGTCGGCCTCGGCTTCTCCCTCCCCCGGCTGAAGGAGCTCGGGAGGACCGCCGTCGTGAGCGGCGCCCTCCAGATGACGCTCGCCGTCCTCGCCACCGCGGGGGTCCTCCTCCTCCTGGGCCAGGAGCTCCGCCCGGCGATCTTCGGAGGCCTCCTCGTGGCCGGCTCGTCGACGGCGGTCGTCCTGCCGGTCCTCTCCGCGCGGGACGAGATCGACGCCCCGTTCGCCCGGCAGTTCCTCGGGACGTCGCTCTTCCAGGACCTCGGCGTGATCCCGCTCATCCTGCTCCTCCCGGCGCTCGCCGGCGGGACGCAGGCGGGCGAGGCGCCGCCGCTCCTGTCCGTCCTCGGGCGCGTCGGCCTCGCCGCCGCGAGCGTCGCGGTCCTCGTCGTCGTGGCGCGATTCGTCGTGCCGCCGCTCCTCGACCGGCTCGTCCGCGTGGCGGGCCGGGAGACGTTCACGGCCGGCGTCGTGGTCGTGATCCTCGGGATGGTCGCGATCGCGGTGGAGGCGGGGGTCTCGGCCGCCATGGGGGCGTTCGCCGCCGGGATCGTCGTCGCCGAGAGTGAGTCGATGGCCGACGTCAGCGCGACGTTCGCTCCGTTCCGGGACATCCTGTCGAGCCTCTTCTTCGTCTCGATCGGGATGCTCCTCGACCCGGGGTTCGTCCTGTCGCGTCCGCTGCTCGTCCTCGGCGTCGTCGTGGCCGTCGTCCTGCTCAAGGTCGTCACGGCCTACCCGGCGCTCCGGGCAGCCCGCGCCGTTCCGCGGGTCGCGATCCGGGCCGCCTTCTCGCTCGCGACGGTGGGGGAGTTCTCGTTCGTCCTCGCGCTCGCGGGGCTCGGCTACGGCCTCCTCGAGGAGGGGCCTCAGCAGCTCTTCGTCGCGGTGTCGGTCCTGACGATGCTTTCGGCTCCGCTTCTCGTCGCCTCGGGGGCGCGCCTCGTGGGCCTGTTCCCGGAGCGTCTCGACGGAGCCTCCGAGGCGCCGAACGCCTCGGTCCTCCGGTCGGGGCACGTCGTCGTCGTCGGCTACGGCCTGAACGGGAGCAACGTGGCCCGGGCGCTCGGCGAGATCGGGATCCCGTACGTGGTCCTCGACGCCGAGGCGGAACGCGTCTCGCGCGCCCGGGCGGCGGGGGTGGAGGTCCTCCTCGCCGACGCCACCTCGCCGGCGGCGCTGGAGATCGCCGGGATCGCGCGGGCCCGGGCGCTCGTCGTCACCGTCCCCGACCCGGCCGCGAGCCGGAAGATCGTCCGGATGGCCCGGTCCCGGAACGCCGGGGTGAAGACGATCGTGAGGACGCGGTACATTCGCGAGGTCGACGAGCTCCGCCGCGCTGGCGCCGACGAGGTGATCCCGGAGGAGTTCGAGACCTCCATCGAGATCGTGGCCCGGCTGCTCCGCTCGTTCCACGTCCCGGGGAACCTCGTCGCGACGCAGATCCGCGTCCTCCGGGACGAGGCGTACCGGAAGCTGCGCGACCCGCACGCCCGGCCCGAGACGGGACGTCGCCTCTCGGCGCTCATGGCCGCCGGGACCTCCGACCTCGTCCTCGTCCTGCCCGAGATGGCGGCCATCGGAAGGACGCTCGGCGCGCTGGACCTGGAGTCGGACCACGTGGCGGTTCCAGCCCTCCTGCGGGACGGCGCCCCGCTGGCGCCGCCCCCGCGGGACCTGCCGATCGAGCCGGGCGACACGCTCCTCCTCGTCGGCGCGCACGAAGACCTCGTCCGCGCCACGAAGAGGCTGGAAGGGGCCGGTCCGTCCGACCCGGACGCCTGATCCGCCCGGCGAGAGGCCGTGCGGACCCTCGCTACCGCTGCGCGAAGGCCGCGACCTTCGGCTTCACGAGGCGCTCGAAGTCGGCGTAGCGGAGCTTCATCAGCTCCGTGTGCGTTCCCGCGTTGAAGGCGATCTCCTCGTCCTCGGCGAGCTTCGGCGCGACGTAGACGTCCATCCCGTAGAGGTTCCCGAACGGAGGCATCGCGCCGGCCTCGCAGTCGGGAAAGAGCTCGCGGAACTCCGCCTCGCTCGCGAGGACGACGTTCTGCCCGCCCGTCACCTCGCGCAGGACCTGGAAGTCGACGCGCTGCGAGGCGGGGAGGACGATCATCACCGGCTTGCCGTCCACCTTCACCATGACGGTCTTGGCCAGGTCCTTCCCCTTGACGTGCGCGGAGGCGGCCACCTCCTGGGCCGTGTAGGCCGGGGAGTGGACGATCGATACCCAGCGGACGCCGTTCTGGTCGAGAAACTCCTTCAGCTTCCGGACGGGCATGGGGCCCTCCTTTCCGGCCGGACGGGGCGCGCCCCGGCCGGCCCGTTCGCGGGCGCTCGGTGGGGCTCGGTGTGGTGCGGCGCGCTCATGCCGTCACCTCCGAAGAAGGGCGGGTGCGAGGGGAATTCTATGCCCGAGCGGCCGACCGGCTCAGGCTCGGGCGAGGCGGACGCGGGGCCCGGTTTGCGAGCAGCGTCGTCCCCTTGCCGAGCCGCGCCCTGTGGCCGTGCCAGACGACCTCCCGCGAGACGAAGGGGACCGCCTGCGTCGCGAGCTGGAGGACGTCCTTCAGCGGCAGGGCGAGGAGCGCGGCGAGGGGGAGCGGGGTGCCGCAGAGCCGGCCGAGGAGGCTCGCCTGCAGGA
>JAGOBQ010000644.1 GCA_017999215.1 Thermoanaerobaculia bacterium | reverse complement strand
GCAGAGCCACCGCGACGGCCTTCGAGAGGAGGTCCGCGTTCGCGAAGCGCGACGCCGGTCCGGAGAGCCCCGCGCCGAGCAGGATCGCAGCCGAGAGGAGGAGGATCGAGGAGACGGTCGAGGGGGACGCGAACGCGGACCAGACGACGAGAACGAGCCCGATCGCTCCCGCCGCCGCCGTCCCGCGCCCCGGTCGGAACGCCTGTCCCGCGAGGAGCGCCCCGAGGCCGACGAGGCTCGTCGCGACCGCCACGAATCCGGCTGAGGCGAGCGGCGCCTCCAGCGGTCCGGTGAAAAGGCCGAGACCGAGGAGCAGCGACGGCACCGCGAGACCGCCGGCGAGTCCGAGGACGGCGGGGGCGCTCGCGGCGAGGGCGGCCGCCCCTCCCGCGGCCAGCCGGCCCGGCGCACCGGCCACCCGCCGCGGGGCCCCGACCGCCGAACGAAGGAGGACGAGCGAGACGAAGCCCGTGAACGCGGCGTCGAACGGCGTGGCGAGGAGGCCGGTCGGGTCCGCGAGGATCCGGGCGAAGGGGCCGCCGTCGGCATGGGGGACCGCGAGCAGGAGGACGAGCCGTGCCGCGACGGCCCCCGTGGCGGGGCGACGGACCAGGAGACCGAGCGCGATGGCCGCCGCTCCGCAGAGCAGCGCGCCCGAGCGCGACGAGGAGGTCCGGACGTCCTCCTCCACGAGCGCCCCGGGGCTCGGCTCGAGGCTCACGGCAAGGAGGCGCTCCGGCGATCGGGCCGCGCGGACGCGAACCCGGCGCTGCGTGTAGGCGCCCGCTCCCCGGTTCGCGTCCAGCAGGTCCGGCCGGACGATTCCCGTCGGGAAGCGCCGGGTCACGATCAGGAGCCCCTGCGTCTCGGGGCTCCGTCCGAGCCGGGACTCGTGCGCGAGGGTTCCCTCCGTCACCCGGAACGACGCCGCGAACGGACCGGCCCGCGGCGAAGCCGCGTCGGGCAGGTCCCCCGGCTCGCCCGCCCACGCGACGGCGTCGCCGCTCCGGTCGAGGAGAACGACTCCCCAACCGGGACCCTTCGGAAGCGACGAGCCGAGCAGCCGGTAGAGGCCGCCCGGCCGGACCCCGGCCGTCCCCCCCTCGACGATCTCCACGAGCGCCCGGTCGGACGCGAGCCTCGCGGCGACGTCCGCGAGCCGACGGGCGTCGCGCTCCAGCGTCCTCCGCGCACGCTCCTCGAGACGGCCCTCGCGCCGGGCCTCGGCCCCCGGAGGAAGGGGCGCGAGGCGCGCGGCCAGAGCCGAGGCGAGCCCCCCCGCCGCGAGGAGGCCGAGGAAGAGGGCGGTCGCGCGGCGGAGCGTCAACGCCTCATCGGGATCGCGACTCCGTGCGCCTCGGCGCAGGCGACCGCCTCGGGATACCCGGCGTCGACGTGCCGCACGACTCCCATCCCCGGATCGGAGACGAGGACGCGCGAGAGCCGGCGGGCCGCGGCGTCGGTCCCGTCGGCGACGACGACCATGCCGGCGTGCATCGAGTAGCCGATGCCGACGCCGCCGCCGTGGTGGATCGAGACCCACGTCGCCCCGGCCGCGGTGTTCACGAGGGCGTTCAGGAGCGGCCAGTCGGCGATCGCGTCGCTGCCGTCCTTCATCGCCTCCGTCTCCCGGTTCGGCGAGGCGACGGAGCCGCAGTCGAGGTGGTCGCGGCCGATGACGATCGGCGCCTTCACCTTCCCGGTCCTCACGAGCTCGTTGAAGGCGAGGCCGGCCTTCACGCGCTCGCCGTAGCCGAGCCAGCAGATGCGCGCCGGGAGCCCCTGGTAGGCGACGCGCTTCGCGGCCATGTCGAGCCAGCGGTGGAGCGCGGCGCTCTCCGGGAAGAGCTCGACGAGGGCGCGGTCGGTCGCGGCGATGTCGGCCGGGTCGCCCGAGAGCGCGGCCCAGCGGAACGGCCCCTTGCCGAGGCAGAAGAGCGGGCGGATGTACTTCGGGACGAAGCCCTCGATCTCGAAGGCGTTCTCGACTCCCGCCTTCACGGCCTGAGCGCGGATGTTGTTGCCGTAGTCGAACGTGACGGCGCCGCGGCGCTGCAGCTCGAGCATGAGCCGCACGTGCTCGCCCATCGAGGCGACGGCGCGCCGGCCGTACTCGGCCGGGTCGCTCTTCCGGAGCGCGAGGGCGGCCTCGTAGGAGATTCCGTGCGGGACGTACCCGTTCAGCTCGTCGTGCGCGGAGGTCTGGTCCGTCAGGAGGTCCGGCACGATCCCGCGCTCGACGAGGCGCGCGAGGAGGTCGACGGCGTTCGCGAGGACGCCGATCGAGATCCCCTCCTTCGCGTCGCGCGCCGCGAGCGCGCGGTCGATCGCGGCGTCGAGGTCGTCGATCCGTTCGTCGCAGTAGCGGGTCTCGAGGCGGCGGGCGATCCGGTGGGCGTCGACCTCGGCGACGAGCGCCGTGCCGCCTCCCATCGTTACGGCGAGCGGCTGCGCGCCGCCCATGCCGCCGAGCCCGGCGGTGACGGCGAGCTTCCCGGCGAGCGAGCCGTCGGGCGAGCCGAGGTCGCGGCGGCCGGCCTCGGCGAACGTCTCGTAGGTCCCCTGGAGGATTCCCTGGGTCCCGATGTAGATCCAGGAGCCGGCCGTCATCTGGCCGTACATCGTCAGCCCGAGCGCCTCGAGGCGCCGGAACTCGTCCCAGGTTCCCCACTTCGGGACGAGGTTCGAGTTCGCGATCAGGACGCGCGGGGCGTCGGCGTGCGTGCGGAAGACGGCGACGGGCTT
>JAGOBQ010000643.1 GCA_017999215.1 Thermoanaerobaculia bacterium | reverse complement strand
AAGTTCAAGGACGCCGACCTGATCGGCTTCCCGCTCCGCGTCGTCGTCGGCGGCAAGGCGCTCGCGAAGGGGGTCGTCGAGGTCTCGACGCGGCGCGAGAAGAAGGCCGAGGGCGTGCCCCCCGCGAAGCTCGTCGAGGTCGTGAAGGCGACGCTCGCGGCGGGGGCGAAGACGCTGGCTCTCTGAGGACGGAGGAGGGCGACGGCGAGGCCGCCGCCCTCCTCCGCCCCCGTTAACCGCCGGGCGGCGCGTCCGTATTACCTCCCGTGCCGGACACGACGGGACGGGTTGCGCCTCGAAGGGCGCGGAGGACGTTCGTCCTCGCAGGGGTCTTCGCCCTCGCGCCGGTCGTCGGCTGCCGGGGGCGCGACCTCGCGCCGACGACCGAATCGCGCTGGATCGCGGAGCGGGCCGTACCGCTCCGCGGGATCGACCCCGCGGAGCCGTCGCTCGACGACCTCGAGCCGCTTCGCGCCGCGATCGGCGACGCCCGGCTCGTCCTCCTCGGCGAGCAGACGCACGGCGAGGGCTCCACGTTTCTCGGGAAGACGCGGCTCGTCCGCTTCCTGCACGAGCGGATGGGGTTCGACGTCCTCGCGATGGAGAGCGGGCTCTTCGCGTGCGAACGGGCGGGCGACGCGATCCGCGGCGGCGCGCCGGCGCGTGACGCGGTGAGCGGGGCGGTCTTCGAGGTCTGGGCGGAGAGCGAGGAGTTCCGGCCGATGGTCGACTACCTCGGCGCGTCCGCGCGGACGCGCGCCCCGCTCGAGCTGACGGGCTTCGACATGCAGCTGACCGGCCGAAGGAGCCGCGAGGAGCTCCCGGCGGCGCTCCGCTCCGCGGCGGCCCTCGCGCCGGCCGAGCTCGGGGCCTTCTTCGGGCCGCTCGGGAAGCTCCTCGAGAGCCCGACGAAGGCGTTCCGGAAGGTGCCCGCGAAGGAGCGGGAGGCGTTCGCCGCCGCGGCGGCGGAGCTCGAGCGGCGGCTCGCCGCGCGGGGCGACGCCGAGGGGGCGTTCCTCGCGCAGGTCGTCCGGAGCACCGCGGTCGACGCCCGCTTCCTCTGGGACGTCGACTTCGAGAAGCCGGTCCCCGAGGTGATGAACCGCCGCGACGCGCAGATGGCCGAGAACCTGCTGTGGCTGATGTCGGACCGCTACAGGGGACGGAAGGTCGTCGCCTGGGCCGCGACGTCGCACGTCTCCCGCCGGCGCGACCTCGTCGAGCGCCCGCTCCCCGACCCGGAAATGATGCCGATGGGGCAGCGCCTCCGGGAGGAGCTCGGGGAGGCGGCCTACGTCGTCGCCTTCACGTCGGGGGCGGGGCGCGTCGGGTCGGTCTTCTCCTCGCCGTGGGACCTCGCGCCCGGGCGTCGGGGGAGCTTCGAGGACCACGCCGAGCGGACCGGCCTCGCGGCGTTCTTCCTCGACCTTCGCCGGAACGCGCCGGGGAGCTGGCTCGAGCGCCCGGTGAAAGCGAGGCCGATGGGCCAGACGACGATGACCGCACCGTGGCCCCGGCTCGTCGACGCGTTCGTCTTCGTGAGGACGGCGGCGCCGAGCCGGCGGGTGGAGGAGGAGTAGATGGAGAGCGTCGTGACGACGAGCGGGCTGACCTACCGCTACGGGGAGGCGGCCGTGGTCTCGGGCGTCGACCTCGCCGTCCCGCGCGGGAGCGTGTACGGCTTCGTCGGGCCGAACGGGGCGGGAAAGACGACGACGATCAAGCTCCTCCTCGGCCTCCTGACGCCCTCGGGAGGGTCGGTCGAGCTCCTCGGCGAGCCCGTGAGCGGCCGGCGGTCGGCCGCCCTCGCGCGCGTCGGGGCGCTCGTCGAGTCGCCGGCGCTCTATCCCCACCTGACGGCCGAGGAGAACCTGCGGCTCGACCAGCTCGCTCGCGGAGTGCCGCGCGCGAACGTGGAGAGGGCGCTCGCGGCGGCCGGCCTCGCGGGCGAAGGGAAGAAGCTCGTCCGCCGCTTCTCGCTCGGGATGAAGCAGCGGCTCGGCCTCGCGCTCGCGCTCCTCCACGCCCCGAGCCTCCTCGTCCTCGACGAGCCGTCGAACGGACTCGACCCGGCGGGCGTCCGCGAGCTGCGCGAGACGCTCCGGCGGCTCGCCGCCGAGGAGGGAATCACCGTCCTCGTCTCGAGCCACATCCTCGCGGAGCTCGAGTCGGTCGCGACGTGGATCGGCGTCCTCGCGCGCGGGAGGCTGCGGTTCCAGGGGTCCCTCGACGAGCTGAAGGGGACGCAGCCGGGCCGGCTCGGCCTCCGCGTGGACGACCCGGCGCGGGCGGAGGAGCTCCTCCGGCAAGCGGGTCTCTCCGCGGCTCCTCGGCCCGACGGGCTCCTCTCGGTGGGCGTGGCCGACCGCGAGGGGATCGCCCGGGTGAACGCCCTCCTCGTCGGGGAGGGGCTCGCGGTCTCCCACCTCGCCCTCGAGGAGGCGAGCCTCGAGCGCGCCTTCCTCGCGCTCGTCGCGAACGCCCCGGAAGGAGCCGCCTCGTGAGAGGACTCGCCGTCGCCGTCCGGATCGAGCTCCTGAAGCTGAAGCGGACCCTCGCGCTCGCGACCTGCTTCGTCGCGCCCCTCGTCGTCGTCGCGTTGCAGGTGGCGATCTGGCTCCGGATGAAGGACGGGCTCGGTGCGGACGTCGAGCCCTGGCTCGCGTTCCACAAGAACGCGCTCTCGCTGTGGGGGGTCTTCATGCTCCCCCCCGCGACGGCGCCGGCCGGCCCCCTCGGCTACCAC
>JAGOBQ010000117.1 GCA_017999215.1 Thermoanaerobaculia bacterium | reverse complement strand
GTGCGTGACCCGGTGGTTCGAGGAGGCCGGGCAATGAAGGGGAGGGCCGGCGGGACGATGAAGGGGTGGTCCGCCGACGAGCGTGGCGCCAAGCTCCGGGAGTGGACGCAGGCGCTGTTCAACCTCCGCCTCCAGAAGGCCACCGGCCAGCTGGAGAACCCGCTGAAGATCCGCCAGCTGCGGCGCGACATCGCGCGGCTGAAGACGGCCGAGAGGCAGGCCCGATGACCACCGAGACCACCACCGCAGCGGCGAAGCCCGCAGCCCGCAAGAGCCGCAAGGTCGGCACGGTCGTCTCCAACAAGATGGAGAAGACCGTCGTCGTCGAGGTCACCCGCCTCGTCAAGCACGGCCGGTACGGCAAGTTCCAGAAGAAGTCCGCCCGCTTCCTCGCGGACGACCGCGTCCACGCGTGCATTCCCGGGGACGTCGTCGAGATCGAGGAGACGCGGCCGCTCTCCGCGCGCAAGCGCTGGCGCGTCCGCGCCGTCGTGACCGCGGCGCGGCGGGAAGGGTAGAGGAGAGACGCCGTGATTCAGATGGGGACGATCCTCGAGGTCGCGGACAACTCCGGCGCCAAGCGCCTCTCCTGCATCCGCCTCAAGGGAGGGTCGGTCGGGCAGTACGGGCGCCTGGGCGACGTCATCACCTGCGCGGTGAGGGAGTCCGCTCCGGACGCGCCGGACGCGGTCAAGAAGGGGAAGGTCGTGAAGGCCGTCATCGTGAGGACGCGGCGCGAGCAGCGCCGGCGCGACGGCAGCTACATCCGCTTCGACAACAACGCGGCCGTGCTGATCAACAACGACAAGGAACCGATCGGAACCCGCGTGTTCGGGCCGGTCGCTCGGGAGCTCCGCGAGAAGAAGTACATGAAGATCATCTCGCTCGCTCCCGAGGTGATCTGAGGCGGACGCGATGAAGAAGAAGCAGCCCGAGTACACGGGGAAGACCAGGGTCCGGAAGGGCGACGAGGTCGTCGTCCTGGCCGGCAAGGACCGGGGCGCGCACGGGAAGGTCCTGCGCGTCGTCCCCGACAAGGGACGGGTCGTGGTGGAGGGCGTGAACCTCATCAAGCGCGCCACGCGCCCGAACCCGCAGAAGAACATCAAGGGCGGGATCGTCGAGAGGGAGGCGGCCATCGCCATCTCGAACGTCATGCTCCGCGACCCGGAGACGGGGAAGCCGACCCGCGTCGGCGTCCGCGTCGAGGGGGGGGAGCGCGTCCGCTACGCGCGCCGGAGCAGCACGACGATCTCCTCCGTGACCAAGAAGACGGGAGCGTAAGCGATGTCGTCGCGGCTCAACGAAAAGTACCGCAAGGACGTCGTCCCGGTCCTGAAGAAGGAGTTCGGGATCGACAACCCGATGGCGGTCCCGAAGATCGAGAAGGTCGTCCTGAACATGGGCGTCGGAGAGGCGATCACGAACGTGAAGATCGTCGAGGCCGCCGCCGAGGAGCTGACCAAGATCGCCGGCCAGCGCGCGGTCATCACGCGCGCCCGGAAGTCGATCGCGACCTTCAAGCTCCGCGAAGGCATGCCGATCGGCTGCCGGGTCACGCTGCGCGGCGAGCGGATGTACGAGTTCCTCGACCGCCTCCTCAACATCGCCCTTCCGCGGGTGCGGGACTTCCGCGGCGTGCCGACGCGGGCCTTCGACGGCCGCGGGAACTACACGCTCGGCATCCGGGACCACCTCGTCTTTCCGGAGATCGATCCGGGCAAGGTGGACAAGTCGAAGGGCCTCAACGTCACGATCGTGACGACGGCCGGCTCCGACGACAGGGCGCGCGTCCTGCTCCGCGAGCTGGGCATGCCGTTCGGGCGCTAGGAATTAGGGAGAACCGTCGATGGCTCGTCGCTCCTCAATCGTCAAGTCCATGCGGAAGCCGAAGTTCGCGATCCGGGCGCACAACCGGTGCAAGATCTGCGGCCGGCCGCGCTCCTACATCCGCAAGTTCGGCACCTGCCGCATCTGCTTCCGCAACCTCGCGCTCGGTGGCTACGTCCCGGGCGTGACCAAGGCGTCGTGGTGAGGAGGGGCGCGTGGCCGCACTGACCGACCCGATCGCCGACCTCCTGACCCGTGTCCGCAACGGGCTCACCTCCCGGCACGAGAAGATCGACGTCCCCTCGTCGCGCCTGAAGATCGAGATCGCCCGCATCCTGAAGGACGAGGGCTACATCAAGAACTTCAAGGTCCTCGACGACAAGGGCGCCGGCCTCCTCCGCCTGTACCTCAAGTACGACGACGCGGGCAACCCCGTGATCCACGGCCTCACCCGCGTCTCCAAGCCCGGTCGCCGGCTCTACCGCGGGAAGGACGAGCTCCCGCGCGTCCTCGGCGGGCTCGGAATCGCCATCGTCTCGACCTCGCAGGGGCTCCTCACCGGCCACGACGCGCGCAAGCGCGGCCTGGGCGGCGAGGTCGTCTGCTCGGTCTGGTAGGCCCGGAGGGAAGACGATGTCTCGAGTGGGAAAGAAGCCGATCACCCTCCCCAAGGGCGTCGAGGTCAAGGTCGACGCCGCCGGGGTCCACGTCAAGGGGCCCAAGGGAACGGTCTCCACGCCGGTCCTCGAGGGCATCTCGGTCGCCGTGAAGGACGGCCGGGTGGACCTCGTCCGCGCGAGCGAAGAGAAGCGGGTCCGCGCGTTCCACGGGCTGAACCGGGCGCTCGTCCAGAACGCCGTCGTGGGCGTCGCCGAGGGCTACAAGCGGTCCATCGACCTCGTCGGCATCGGCTACAAGGCCGAGAAGAAGGGGTCCGAGGTCATCTTCACGTGCGGGTACTCGCACACGGTCCGGTTCCCGGAGCCGGACGGCGTGACGATCGAGGTGGCGCCCGACGCGAAGGCGAAGGACGTGACGCACATCGTCGTCACCGGCGTCGACAAGCAGAAGGTCGGCGAGACGGCGACCCGGATCCGCGGCATCAAGCCGCCCGATCCCTACAAGCTCAAGGGCTTCCGCTTCGTCGGCGAGGTCCTGAAGAAGAAGGCCGGAAAGGCCGCCGGCAAGTGAGGTCTCGAGGATGAACAGGGCTCAGGCACGGGTCGAGGCGCGCGACAGGATCCACACCCGGATCCGCCGGAAGGTCGAAGGTTCGCCGGAGCGGCCGCGGCTGGCGATCCGCAGGACTCTGAAGTACATCTACGCCCAGCTCGTCGACGACGCGTCCGGCCGGACGCTCGCCCAGGCGAGCTCCCGCGAGGAGTCGATCCTCGGCGGGAAGAAGAGCGCCGCGAGCAAGGGCGCCGCGGTCTCCGTCGGCGCGCTCATCGCGGAGCGGGCGAAGGAGAAGGGGATCTCCGCGGTCGTCTTCGACCGTGGCGGACACCTGTACCACGGCAACGTCAAGGCTCTCGCCGACTCGGCGCGCGAGAAGGGGTTGAAGTTTTGAGCAGCACACCCAGTCGTCCCCCCCGCTTCGGAAACCGTCCGGGCGGCCCGGGCCGCGGCCCCGGTGGTCCGAACTCCGCTCCGCCCCGCCCGCCGGGCGCTCTCGGAGAGGGGCGCGCGGGCCTCGACCTGATCGACCACGTGGTGCACATCAACCGCGTCACGAAGGTCGTCAAGGGCGGCAAGAACTTCTCGTTCTCCGCGCTCGTCATCGTCGGTGACGGGAAGGGGCGCGTCGGCTACGGCGCCGGCAAGGCGAAGGAAGTCCCCACGGCCATCAAGAAGGGGATCGAGATGGCCAAGAAGACGATGATCTCCGTGACGCTGAAGGGGACGACGATCCCCCACGCCGTCACGGGTCACTACGGCGCCGGCCGCGTCTTCCTCAAGCCGGCCGCCGACGGCACCGGCGTCATCGCCGGCGGCGCGGTCCGGGCGATCCTCGAGGCGGTCGGGGTCCAGAACATCCTGACGAAGTCCCTCGGGACGACGAACCCGCACAACGTCGTCAAGGCGACGTTCGACGCTCTCCGGAACCTCCACCTCGCCGCCACGATCCTCAAGGCCCGCGGCCGGACGTCCGGCGCGCCGGCGGTCGAGGCCGTGGCCGCTCCGGCGGCCGAGGCCGTGCCGGCTCCGGAGATCCCGGCGGAGACGAAGTGATGGCCGAGAAAGAGAAGAGCTCCAAGAAGGACGTCGACGCCCTCCTGACGGAGGTCGCGTCGGCGGCCGGCGTGCCGAAGAAGGCGGCGAAGCCGACCGGCGCCGCGGCCGCGCCCGCGAAGGCCCCGGCCCTCGCGGCCAGGGCGCCCGCGAAGGCGGCCGCGCCCGAGGCGGGGAAGAAGACCGTCCGGATCCGCCAGGTGAAGTCCGGCATCTGCGCCCCGGTCGACCAGAAGCAGACCCTCAAGGGTCTCGGCCTCCGGCGGATCCGCCACGAGGTCGTGAGGCCCGACACGCCCGCGCTCCGCGGGCAGATCCTCAAGGTCCGCCACCTCGTCGAGGTCGTGGGCGAGTAGCGAGAGGGACGACACACCATGGCTCACGGACTCCACAACCTCGGTCCGCGCAAGGGCGCGACGTCGGCGCGCAAGCGCGTCGGCCGCGGCCCGGGCTCCGGCCTCGGAAAGACGTCGGGCAAGGGCCACAAGGGCCAGCAGTCGCGCAGCGGCTACTCCGGCCAGCTCGGCCGCGAGGGCGGCCAGATGCCCCTCCACCGTCGCCTTCCCAAGCGCGGCTTCAAGAACATCTTCCGCAAGGAGTGGAACACCGTTCCGGTCGAGGCGCTCGAGCGTCTCTTCGCAGCGGGTGCCACCGTCGACGCCGAGGCTCTCGGCAAGGCCGGCCTCCTCAAGCACAAGGGCGCCGAGGTGAAGATCCTCGGGACGGGCGAGCTGAAGAAGGCGCTGACCGTCGTCGCGAACCAGTTCACGGAGGGCGCCCGGAAGAAGATCGAAGCGGCGGGCGGCCGCTGCGAGGGCGTCCCGGCGTGATCGTCCTCGAGTCCTTCCGGAACGTCTTCGCGGTCCCGGACCTCAGAAAGAGGGTCCTCTTCACCTTCGGGCTGCTGGCGATCTACCGGATCGGCGCGCACATCCCGACGCCCGGGCTCGACGCCCTGGCGCTCGAGGAGTTCTTCAAGGCGAGCGCCGGCGGGCTCCTCGGGTTCCTGGACATGTTCTCGGGGGGCGCCCTCCGCCGACTCTCCGTCTTCGCGCTCGGGATCACGCCGTACATCACGGCGTCGATCATCCTGCAGCTCCTCACCGTCGTCTGGCCCTACCTCGAGAAGCTCTCCAAGGAAGGGGAGATGGGCCGGCGCAAGATCACGCAGTACACCCGGTACGGCACGGTCCTCCTCTCGGTCGTCCAGGGCGCGGGCATCGCGCTCTGGCTCTGGGGGACGACGACGCCGACCGGGAAGTTCCTGGTCCTGCGAGACCCGACCTCCGAGGGCGGGAAGATCCCGTTCGTCCTGATGGCGATCCTCACGCTGACGACCGGCACGGCCTTCGTCATGTGGCTCGGAGAGCAGATCACCGAGCGCGGCATCGGCAACGGCATCTCGCTCATCATCTTCGCGGGTATCGTCGTGGGCCTCCCGACCGCGGTCTGGCAGATGTTCCGGCAGATCCAGCGTGGGCAGATGTCCCTCTTCACGGCGCTGCTCCTGACCATATTCATGCTCGCGGTCGTCGCGATCATCGTCTTCGTCGAGAGGGCCCAGCGGCGCATCCCGGTCCAGTACGCCAAGCGCGTCGTCGGACGCCGCGTCTACGGCGGGCAGAACACCTACCTGCCCCTCCGGGTGAACACGGGCGGCGTCATCCCGATCATCTTCGCCGTCTCCATCATCCAGTTCCCGCAGTACCTCGCCTCGGCGTTCAAGAGCGACTTCATGAAGAAGCTGGCCGACCAGCTCGCCATGGGGCAGCCGCTCTACAACCTCTTCTACGCCCTCGCGATCATCTTCTTCTGCTACTTCTACATCTCGATCATCTTCAACCCGACGGACACCGCGGAGAACATGCGGAAGTACGGCGGGTTCATCCCGGGCATCCGCCCCGGCAAGGCGACGTCGGACTACATCGACAGCGTCCTGACGCGGATCACCCTCATCGGCTCGCTCTACCTCGTCATCGTCGCGCTGATCCCGGAGTTCCTGCTCATGGGCTTCAAGGTCCAGAGCATCCCGGGCATCGGCCCGTGGCTCGACGCGAACATCCCGACGTTCATCACGCAGGGCCTCGGCGTTCCGTTCTACTTCGGCGGGACGTCGCTCCTCATCGTGGTCGGGGTCGCGATGGACACCGTGCAGCAGATCGAGTCGCAGCTCGTGATGCGGAACTACGACGGGTTCCTGAAGAAGGGCCGCATCCGGGGGCGGCGGAGCTAGGACGATGCCGGTCGACGTGGTGTTCTTCGGCCCGCCGGGCTCGGGAAAGGGGACCCAGGCCTCGCGCCTGGCGTCCACGCTCGGGATTCCGCAGGTGTCGACCGGGGACCTCCTCCGTTCGAACGTGGCCCGGGGCACCGACCTCGGGAAGGTCGCCCGTCCCATCATGGATTCGGGGGCGCTCGTCCCCGACGACCTCGTTACGAGGATGCTGAAGGAGAGGCTCGAGGAGCCCGACGCGGCGACCGGCGCCCTCTTCGACGGCTACCCGCGCACCGTCCCGCAGGCCGAGGATCTCGACCGGCTGCTCCGGATCGAGGGCCGCTCCCTGACGGCGGTGCTCTTCATCGACGTTCCCGACCCCGTCATCGTCGGAAGGCTCGTGAAGCGGGCCGAGATCGAGGGACGGTCGGACGACACTCCGGAGACGGTGGCGGCCCGTCTTCGGGTCTACCGCGACAAGACCGAGCCGCTCGCCGAGCGCTACCGGACGCTCGGGCTCTTCCACCGGATCGACGGCGACCGGCCCGTCGACGAGGTCGCGTCCGACGTCCTCGCGACGCTGAACCGCGTCACCGGGAGGGTCCTGGCGTGATCACCTGCAAGGGCCGGACGGAGCTCCTGAAGATGGAGCGGGCGACGTGGATCGTCCAGCAGACGCTGGCCGACTGCGTCGCGGCGTGCCGGCCCGGCGTGACGACCGAGGAGATCGACCGGATCGCCGCGGACGGCATCCGCCGGCGCGGCGGAAAGGCCGCCTTCCCGGGCTACCGGGGCTATCCGAAGACCGTCTGCTCCTCGGTGAACGACGAGGTCGTCCACGGGATCCCGACGGCGAAGAGGAAGCTCCGCGACGGGGACATCGTCGGCATCGACCTCGGGGTCATCGTCGACGGCTACTACGGCGACGCGGCGCGAACGGCGATCGTGGGCGAGGTGCCCGCGCCGGTCGCGGAGCTCGTCCGCCAGACGTGGCGCGCACTCGTGGCCGGAGTCTCGGCGGTCCGCGTCGGCGGCCGAATCGGCGACATCGGAGCGGCGGTCGAGGCCGTCGCGAACGAGAAGGGCTTCGGCGTCGTCCGCGAGTACGTCGGGCACGGTATCGGGACGGCGCTCCACGAGGAGCCCCAGGTGCCGAACTACGGGCCGGCCGGGAAGGGCGAGAAGATCCGCGAGGGGATGACCCTCGCGATCGAGCCGATGTTCAACCTCGGGACGTCCCGGGTTCGGGTCGGGGCCGACGGCTGGACGGTAAGGACTGCCGACGGAAAGCCGTCGGCGCATTTCGAGCACACGGTCGTGGCGACGGCCGGCGGGCCGGTCGTCCTCGGATTCGGCCGCTACACGTCCGACGGTCTCGTGACGGGGGTCCCGGACGAGACGGAATACCCGGTCCCGGCGGCATCGCCGCGGGGGGAGCCGGCCGAGACCCCGGGCGAGAGCCGGGTCTGAGAGGAGAGGGTTTCGAGGCGCAGATGTCGAAGGAAGACGCCATCGAGGTGACCGCGACGGTCATCGAGCCCCTGCCGAACGCGATGTTCAAGGTGGAGCTCGAGAACAAGCACCAGGTCCTGGCTCACATCTCCGGGAAGATGAGGAAGCACTTCATCCGCATCCTGCCGGGGGACAAGGTCCTCGTGGAGCTCTCTCCGTACGACCTGAACCGGGGTCGCATCATCTACCGGTACAAGTAGTAAACTGTAAGGCTCCGCCGGCTCCCCCGGGAGACCGGGGGCGAAACGATCGAGGGATCACATGAAAGTCCGCGCGTCCGTGAAGAAGATCTGCTCCAAGTGCAAGGTGATCCGCAGGGCGGGGGTCGTCCGGGTCATCTGCGAGAACGCCAAGCACAAGCAGCGGCAGGGTTAGAGGGAAGAGGGAATGGCTCGAATCTCCGGCGTCGATCTCCCCCCGAACAAGCGTGTCGAGATCGGTCTCACCTACATCTTCGGGATCGGGCGCCCCACGGCCCGGATGATCCTGAAGGACACGGGTGTGGGACCCGACACGAGGATCAAGGACCTGTCCGAGGACGAGGTCGCGAAGATCCGCAAGAAGATCCAGGACGACGTGAAGGTCGAGGGCGACCTCCGCAAGGAGACCGCCCAGGACATCAAGCGTCTGATGGACATCGGCTGCTACCGCGGGCTTCGTCACCGCCGCGGCCTGCCGGTCCGTGGGCAGCGGACGCACACGAACGCCCGCACCCGGAAGGGCCCGCGTCGCGGCGCCGTGGCCGGCAAGAAGAAGGCGACGAAGAAGTAAGGATGAGGAACGCCGATGGCTGCCGCTGAAGCTAAGGGCCGGAAGAAGGGCCCCAAGAAGGAAAAGAAGAACGTCCCGCACGCCGTGGCCACGGTCCAGGCGTCGTTCAACAACACGATCGTGGCGATCACCGACCCTTCGGGGAACGTCCTCGCGTGGTCGTCCGCCGGTCGGATCGGCTTCAAGGGCTCCCGGAAGGGGACGCCGTTCGCGGCCCAGCTCGCCGCGGGCAACGCCGCCCAGCTCGCGCAGGAGCACGGCGTGAGGACGCTCGACGTGCGCGTTCAGGGCCCCGGCGCGGGGCGCGAGAGCGCGATCCGCGCCCTCGCCGCGGCCGGGCTCGACATCCGTTCCATCAAGGACGCGACCCCGATCCCGCACAACGGCTGCCGCCCCCGCAAGCGGCGCCGCGTCTAGTCCCGGGCCCCGATCCGGGGGAGCGCGGCTCCCCCGGCGGGTCGGCGAGAGAGGGAGGCCCGCGGGCCTCCCGACCCCCCTCAGCGGGGGGCGACCCCGGCGCGCGGTGAGCGCGCCGGCGCCCGTAAACCGGCTCCCGATTCCGGGCCGGGACGAAGGGCGGAACGCAACGACGGAGTCGGCCAGGAGGTATCCGTTCCCGTGGCGCGTTATCGCGAATCCGTCTGCCGGCTCTGCCGGCGCGAGGCCATGAAGCTCTTCCTGAAGGGCGACCGCTGCTTCACGAACAAGTGCGCCATCGAGCGCCGCAACTTCCCGCCGGGCCAGCACGGGAAGCGGCGCTCCAAGATCCTCGGCTACGGCATCCAGCTCCGCGAGAAGCAGAAGCTGAAGAGGTTCTACGGGCTCCTCGAGACGCAGTTCCGCCTCACGTTCGAGAAGGCCGAGCGGATGCGCGGCGTCACGGGCGAGAACCTCCTTTCCCTCCTCGAGCGCCGGCTCGACAACGTCGTGCACCGGCTCGGGTTCGCCGCCTCCCGGCAGCAGGCCCGCCAGCTCGTCCGGCACGGCCACGTCGCGGTGAACGGCCGGAAGGTCGACGTCCCGAGCTTCGTCGTCGTTCCGGGCGCCGTCGTCTCCATCAAGGAGAAGAGCCGCCAGAACCCGGGCGTCGTCGCGGCGGTCGACTCGGCCAAGGGACGCGGCGTCCCCGAGTGGCTCGAGCTCAACTCCACCGAGTTCAAGGGGACCGTCAAGTCGCTCCCGCGGCGCGAGGACGTCTCTCTCCAGGTCAACGAGAAGCTCATCGTCGAGCTCTACAGCAAGTGACGGGCGGGG
>JAGOBQ010000116.1 GCA_017999215.1 Thermoanaerobaculia bacterium | reverse complement strand
GATACGTGATCAGCTGGGAGAACAACACCGTCTCCGTCAGTCTTCCGATGTAGGCCGCGATTCCCCCGGCCCGCCGGCCCTCCCCGGACCGGCGGGCCGATGCCCTCACTGACAGGCACGGCCGCGGGGCCGGGCCGATGTGTACTCGGAGTACCTGCGGTACCCGGATCGTCCGACGACGGAGGGCTGGCGATTCTGGACGAGCCGTTGCAGCGTCTTCAACGCGGGCCAGGAGGCCACGAAGTCCAGCCGATAGGGCAATCAGAGCCCCGCCTGCTTGCGGACCTCCTGGTAGGGGATCCTCTTCTCCTTCGGGTCGGCGAGCCTCTGGCGCGACACGGCCACGTCCCGGCGGTCTTCCATCTCCCTCAGGAGCTTGAAGTCCTCCATCGGGATCGCCGCAACGATGGCCGTGCGGCTCCGCCGCAGGACGACCCTCTCGCCATGGCCGGCGCGCTCGAGAGCCTCGTCCAGCCCTTCGGCTTCTTTGCGGACCGTGGCACGACTCATATCGTCCTCCGCACTCATTCTACGGCTCGCTGCCTTCGTCCTCCGGCGCGGCGCCGGCGGGATCACACCGCGGTCGAACAGGAATCCGAACGGCCCGCCCCGTTTCCTTTAGGGGACGCGTCCCGACGTGACGCTCGTTCCGGACGCACGGCCCGGCGATTGCGTATAACTCGCGCCATGATCAGCCTTGCCTCGCTGGCGCTCGCGTCGGCCCTCGCCGCTCCTCCCGAGCGGGCCTACCTCACCCCCTGGGTTGTCGTCCGCCCGGAGGCGACGGCGCCGCCCGCCGCCGGACCGGCTCCGGGGAGCCTCTCTGCGAACGCGCCGGGCCTCCTCGTCGAGGTCCGCGCCGCCGACGTGGGCGTGCCGGCGACGCCGGAACGCGTCCGCCGCCTTTTCTCCGAGGCGCGGGCGGCCGGCCGGCGGGCCGGCCTCCTCGTGGAGCTGCCGGAGGTGAAGGTGCCCGAGAACGCGCGCGAGGCGGAGGCCGTGACCGCCGACACCCTCGTGCCGGGGCTCGGGGCGCTCCTCGCCTCGGCCCGCGAGGCGGACCTCTTCGTCCTCTCCCTCCCCGACCTCTCCGGCGAGGTCCGCTCGCGCCGCTGGCTCCTGATGAAGGCGGCCGCGATCGCGCGGTCAGTCGGCCCGACGGCCCGAATCGCCGTTCTCTTCCACCAGCCGGCCGGGGGCGGCCTCTTCCCTCCCGGCGCGCAGGAGATCCTCTCCGAGGAGGCGGCGGCGTTCGTCGACCTCCTCGGCCTCGACCTCGACGACGCCTCGACGACGCCGGAGGCGGTGAGGCAGGCCGCGGACGGCCTCTCGTTCGCGCGCCCGCTCCTCGTGACGGCGCCGCAGCTCGCGGACGCCGGAGCGCTCGTCGACCTCGCGGCCCGGTTCTCGACCGTCGACTCCCCGGTCGTCGCCGCGCCGCTTGCGGACGCGACCGGCGCCCCGCTCCTCGACCGGCTCGGCGCGCTCCTTTCGGGCGACGTCAGCCGCGACGGCCGGAGCGCGACGGCGAAGACCCCGGACGGGAAGGCGCTGTCGGTCCTGCGCCTCGCGAAGGGGACCGACCTCGGCGGCATCGTCCTCGTGACGGGCGCGGACGAGACCGGCGCCCCCGCCCGCGGGCCCTTCGTCCTCGAGCTGGACGGCCCCTCCTACACGACGGCCGAGGTCCGCGAGCTCGCGACCGGCCGCTCGCGCTCCTTCGACCTTCCGAAGTCCGGGACGCCCCGCCTCTCGCTGACGACGGCGAACGGCCCGCTGGCGCTCGTCCTGACCGCTCGCGAGAAGGCGCCGGAGGAGGCGACCCGCGCCTCGACGGACGTCACCGCGACCCGCGGCCTGACGGTGGAGGAAATCCTCGCGCGGCACCAGGCGTGGCGCGCCGGGCGCGACGCCCGCTGGACCCGCTTCACCGCCGTGAACAGGACGTCGTACCGATTCCGCCTCGAGGGCTTCCCCACCTCCTTCGAGCTGACGTTCGAGGGGCCGTTCTTCTACGAGCGCGGGAAGGGCTTCGACTGGGCCTGGCAAACGGCCTACGTCAACGGCGTGAAGTGGAAGGGGAAGAAGATCCCCGAGCTGCCGCTGCTGCAGCCCGAGAAGGTCTCCGAGCTCCCGCTCGAGCTGACCTTCAACGAGGCGTACCGCTACGTCCTCGACGGCGAGGACGCCGTCGGCGGCGTCCCCTGCTGGGTCGTCGCGTTTGAGCCGAGCGCCGGTTTCAAGGCGAAGGCGATCTACTCGGGTAAGGTTTACATCGGCAAGGCCGACTTCTCGCTCCGGCGCGTCGCCGCGAAGCAGCTGAACCTGACGGGCGAGGTCCAGTCGGTCGACGAGACGACCGACTTCGCCGAGGTGGCGGCGCCCGACGGCGGGCCCGCCCTCCTTCAGCCCGTCCTGACTCGCGGCCAGTCGATCCTCCGGACGTTCTCGCGGACGACGACCCTCGAGCGGACGACGGAGCTCCTCGAGGTCCGCCTCGACCCGGCCGACTTCGCGGAGAGGAAGGCCGCGTCGCTCGCGGGCGACCAGGTGATGGTGCGCGACACGGACCAGGGGGTCCGCTACCTCGAGAAGAAGAAGGACGGGGAGCGGGTCGTCGTCGACGACGCGAAGACCTCGCGCCTCTTCGGCCTCGGCGGCGTCTTCTACGACGACTCGTTCGACTACCCGCTGCCGCTCCTCGGCGTCTACTACATCGACCTCGACGCCGGAAAGAAGAAGAAGCAGCTCCAGGGCTTCTGGGGCGGCCCGATCTTCGCGGGCTCGTACAACGACCCGAACCTCTTCGGGACGAACCTCGACCTCGGGCTCGACGCGTTCGCGAACCTGATCCGGGGCGACGACGCGCTCTTTGCGGACGGGGAGAAGGTCGACGCGACGACGGTGAAGGCGCGCTCGTTCGCCGCGAACCTGAACGTCGGCTACCCGATCTCGCGCCACCTGAAGGCGACGGCGACGCTCGGCGGGGTCTGGCGCGACTACGCGGGCGGCGAGGACGCCGACCCGTCGTATCGCGTCCCCTCCGACCACTTCGTCACCCGCCTCGAAGGGCGCCTCGGCTGGGACCTCTCCGGCTGGACGGCCGTCGCGAAGTACTCGCTGAACCTCCGCTCGAAATGGGAGCCGTGGGGCTACGAGGGGAACCCCGAGTGGGACGAGGGGAAGGACCAGTTCCGCCTCTTCTCGGTCGCGGTGACGAAGACGTTCGAGCTGCCGAGGTTCCAGCGGATCGACTCGGGGCTCACCTACGCCCGCGCCTCGAACGCCGACCGCTTCTCGAAGTACCAGTTCGGCTTCTTCGGCGGGACGTCCCTCCGCGGCTTCCGCTCGGGGAGCCTCCGCGCCGAGGAGGCGGTCAACGCGAAGGTCGCCTACGGCATCGTGGCCGGGAAGCTCGTGAGGCTCCAGCTCGCCTACGACCACGCCGTCGTGAAGGACGAGGCGGCGGGCCTCGACTGGGTCCACTTCGGGGGCGCCGGCCTCTCGGGGCAGTTCCCCGGCCCCTGGTCGACGCTCGTCCAGCTCGAGGCGGGGCTCCCCGTCGTCGGGCGCAACCGGGGCCAGACCGGCTTCGTCCTCTACCTCGTCTTCCTCAAGGCCTTCTGACGGGCGCCGGAGCCGCCCCATGCCGAACGTAGAATCCGGCCGCCGATGAAGAGAAGGCCGCTCGCCCTGCTCGTCCCGCTGGCGCTCCTCGCGGCCACGCCGTCGCCCGCCGCGGAGGTCGCCCGGTGGCCGCTTCCCGCCGCCGCCGTGATGTCCGCGGACGCCGCCGTGAACGCGCCGCCCGACCTGAAGCGCCAGCTCGTCCGGCACCGGACGCGCCTGATGGAGGGGGTGAAGGCGGGCCTCGCGAGCTCCCCCGCCCGGGACGCCGTCGCCCGCCGCGCCGCGCTCGCTTCCGGGGCGCGCCGGATCGCCCAGGCGATCCGGGATCATCGGCGCTTCGAGGACGTCGCGTTCGAGGTGGGCGGCCTCGTCGCGGAGGCGGCGCTCCTCTGCGGGCCGCCCGGCCCCGAGCCGCTCGACGGCGACCTCATCTATTTCGCCTCCGAGCGTTCGGTCTTCCGCGGCTTCACCGCCCGCCCGTTCGACGCGCCGGAGACGCTCGTCGCCGCGCCGCTCCGGACCGACAACCCGCGCGAGGCGTACGACTCCGGGGTGACGCTCGCGACGCGCCTCCTCGCCTGGATCTGGAACGCGGCCGGCGGCGACGCCTCGATCGCCCTCGCCCGACCCGAGTCGAAAGGACCGTACCCCGTCCGATGAGCACGAAGCGCGCCCTCCTCTCCGTCTCCGACCGCAGCGGCCTCCTCGACCTGGCGAACGCCCTCCTCCGGCACGGCTTCGAGCTCGTCTCGACCGGCGGCACCGGGAAGGTCCTCTCCGACGCCGGCCTCCCCGTGACGCAGGTCTCCGACGTGACCGGCTTCCCCGAGGTCTTCGACGGGCGCGTCAAGACGCTCCACCCCGCTCTCTTCGGCGGCATCCTCTACGACCGTTCGGTCGGGAAGCACGTGGAGCAGGCGACGGCGAACGGCGTCGGGCCGATCGACGTCGTCGTCGTGAACCTCTACCCGTTCGAGGAGACGGTCGCGGCCGTCGAGACGACGTTCGCGCAGGGGATCGAGAAGATCGACGTCGGCGGGCCCTCGCTCCTGCGTGCCGCCGCGAAGAACCACGCGCACGTGGCCGTCCTCTGCGACCCGGCCGACTACGCCGCGTTCGCGGCGGAGCTCGACGCGAACGCCGGCGGCTCGACGCTCGGCACGAGGAAGCGCCTCGCCGCGAAGGTCTTCCGCCGGACCGCCGCCTACGACGCGGCGATCTCGACCTGGCTCTCGGCCCGGACGGAGGAACCTCCCTTCGCCGAGCGGCTGACTCTCTCGTTCGAGCTGGGCGGGACGCTCCGCTACGGCGAGAACCCGCACCAGGCCGCCGCCTTCTACCGAGACCCGGCGGCGCCGCCGTCGGCCCTCGCCGGCTTCGTCCTCCACCAGGGGAAGGAGCTCTCCTACACGAACCTCCTCGACGCCGACTCGGCGCTCCACACCTCGCGCCTCCTCCCGCGCGGGGCGATGACGATCGTCAAGCACCGGATCCCGTGCGGCATCGCGCGCGAGGAGAGCGCCGCCGCCTCGTTCCAGGCGGCCTGGGCCTCCGATCCGGTCTCGGGCTTCGGCGGCGTCCTCGCGTACACGGGAGTCCTCGACCGGGAGGCCGCCGAGGCGATGACGTCGAAGTTCCTCGAGGTCGTCGTCTGCGAAGGGGTCACCGACGAGGCGCGCGCCACCTTCGCGAAGAAGCCGAACCTGCGCGTCCTGACCGTCGCGCCCGACCCGGCGCCGCGCGAGCGCCGCGAGCTGCGCGGCATCGACGGCGGGCTCCTCGTCCAGGAGGCGGACGTCCTCCCGGCCGACGAGGCGACGTGGAAGGTCGTCACGAAGCGCGCGCCGACCGATGCCGAGATGTGCGCGCTCCTCTTCCTCGAGCGGGCCGTCTCCGGCGTCATCTCGAACGCGATCGTCGTCGGCGGCGAGACGGCGACCTACGGAATCGGCGGCGGCCGGACGAGCCGCGTCGACGCCGCGGGCGACGCCGTCGCGAAGGCGGGCGAGCGCGCGAAGGGGGCCTGCGCGGCCTCCGACGCGTTCTTCCCCTTCCCCGACGGCCTCCTCCTCCTCGCCGACGCGGGCGTCACCGCCTGCGTCGAGCCGGGAGGCTCCGTGAAGGACGCCGAGGTGATCGCCGCGGCCGACGCGCGCGGGATGGCGCTCGTCTTCAGCGGCCGGCGCCACTTCCGGCACTGAGGGACAGAGAGGGATGACCTGCTTCCGCACCTTCGCCCCGGCCGCGGCGCTCCTCCTCGCGGGCCTCGCCGCGCCCGCGCTCCCCGCCCGGGCGGCCGAGCCGGCGCCTCCCGAGGCCGCCGCGCTCCTCCGCTCGATCGTCGCCACGTACACGGGCCAGCCGGCGTTCCGGATGACGTTCGCCCAGAGCTACGCTCCGTCGGGCTTCCCCGACGCCGCGCCGGAGAGCGGCACGCTGACGATCCAGGCGCCCCACTTCCTCCGCTTCGACTACGACGGACCGGAGGGAAAGCTCTACACGTTCGACGGCCGGACGGCCCACCAGTACGTCGCCGCCGACCGGCAGGTGATGCGCAAGACGCTCACGGCCGCGGAGAAGGAGCGGCTCCCGCTCCTCTTCCTGAAGCCTCCGGCGGAGGTCCTCGACCGGTTCGCGGCCGTCGTGAAGCCGGACGGGAAGGGCCTCCTCGAGCTGACGCTCACGCCGCGCGGCGAGTCGGAGCTGAAGTCCGTGTCGGCGCTCGCGACGCCCTCCGGCGAGCTGAAGCGCCTCGTCGTCCTCGACGCCGAGGAGAACCGGACGACGTTCACGTTCACGAAGAGGGAACCCGCGAAGAAGCGCCCGCTCTCCGACTTCGACCTCGTCCCGCCGAAGGGGACGCGCGTCGTCGGGGACTGAGCGAAGGAGAGAGAGATGGCCGACCCCAGCTTCGACATCGTCTCCGAGGTCTCGATGCCCGAGGTCGTCAACGCGGTCGCGCAGGCCCAGAAGGAGGTCGTCCAGCGGTTCGACCTCAAGGGGACCGCCGCCGGGATCGAGCTGAAGGAGAAGGAGAAGCAGCTCGTCCTGACCGCGAACGACGACTTCGGCCTGAAGGCCGTCAACGACGTCCTCCAGAACAAGCTCATCAAGCGGAACGTCGCCCTCAAGTCGCTCGTCTACGGCACGGTGGAGCCGGCGACGAAGGGGACGGTCCGGCAGGTCGTCACGATCCAGCAGGGGATCGAGACGGAGAAGGCGAAGGAGATCGTCAAGGCGATCAAGGACGCCAAGCTGAAGGTCCAGGCGGCGATCCAGGGGGAGCAGGTGCGCGTCACCGGCAAGAAGCGGGACGACCTCCAGGCCGTCATCGCCCTCCTGAAGGGGAAGGACTTCGGGCTGCCTCTCCAGTTCTCAAACTATCGGAATTGAAGGGGCTCCCTCCCCTTCGGCCATCCCGGCGCGGTTCCCGGGCGTATCGACGGAATGGACGGTAATATCCGCGCCGGAATCGGATGAACTCGACCTCCCTGACGGACCGTCTTCTCCTCGCGAATCTCCCGGATGTGGAGAGGGCCAACGGGCAGCGCCTCGTCCGGGCGCTCTCGCTGGTCGAGACGAAGCTCCGCGAGGTCGAGGAGGAGCTCGAGCGCCGGACCCGGTCCGAGGTCCCGACGATCGCCCTCATCGGCGAGTACCTCGTCGACGGCGGCGGCAAGCGGATCCGCCCCGCCCTCCTGCTGCTCGCGTCCCGTCTCCTCGGCTACGAGGGGGCGGTCGACGTGAAGTACGCCGCCGTCCTGGAGCTGATCCACACGGCGACGCTCGTCCACGACGACATCATCGACGGGGCCGACACCCGCCGCGGCCGGGTCAGCGTGAACCGCCGCTGGGGGAACGAGCTGACCGTCCTGTTCGGCGACTACCTCTACATGAAGGGGATGAAGGTCGCCCTCGAGGAGGGGGACGTCCGCGTCCTCGACCTCCTCGCCGACGTCACGCTCGCCATGACCGAGGGAGAGATCCTCGGCGCCGAGCGGCGCGGCTCGGCCGACCTGACGATCGAGGACTACCTCGAGGTCGTGAAGCGCAAGACGGCGCTCCTCTTCGCCGCCGCGTGCCGGATCCCCGCCTTCCTCGTTCCCGGCGCCGAGAAGCACGCCGAGGCGCTCTGGGGCTTCGGCCTCGCGCTCGGGACCGCCTTCCAGCTCCAGGACGACCTCCTCGACTACACCGCGTCCGAGGAGGAGCTCGGGAAGCCGGTCCTTTCCGACCTGCGCGAAGGGAAGCTGACGCTGCCGCTCATCCTGAGCCTGTCGGACGCCACGCCCGCCGAGCGGGCGGCCGTCGCGTCGGTGATGAGCGAGCGGGGGTTCGTTTCCACGCCGGTCTCCGCGATCCTCGCCCTCGTGGAGCGGGTGGGGGGCCTCGAGCGGGCCCGCCGGGTCCTCGAGGAGCACGCCGGCCGGGCCCGGGAGCACGCCCTGTCGCTCCCCGCCGGAGACGCTCGGGACGCCCTCCTTCTCGCGGCGGAGTACGCCGCGAATCGCCGCAAATAGAGCCGCCGGAGAGGTTTCAGGCATCGACTCCGGGCGGAGCCGTCGCCGTTCGGCCCCCGGAAGACATCCGAATTTCGTACGGCGAACGCCGCCTGCCCGCCGAACCCCAGCCCTCTGGATCTGTCTCCCGCCCGACCCTTCCGATGGAAATAAGGCAAAAATCAATTTCGGCCTAAAAATTTCTGGAAATCCTCTTGATTTCGATCCGGGGCTGCCTTACCTTGGGGCCGCGATTCAAGGCGAGGTAGAAGCGATGAGCTTTCAGCGACTTCTCAGGTCTCTGCGGCCGGCGGCGGTGCGGACGCAAGCCGAGGTCACCCTCGAGGACGAGATCGCCCTCTATCGCAGGCGAGCCGAGATGGCGCTCCGGGAGGAGCGCTGGAACGACGCCCTCGTCTTCCTGGCGAAGATCCTCCGGCTGAACCCCTACGACGTCGCCGCGCGGATGTCGGTCGCCCAGACCTACCACCGCGGCCTCGAGGAGCCGACGAAGGCCATCCTGACGTACGAAAAGGTGATCGCCGCAGCGGGGTACGACGAGTCGAACCCCTACTGCGCTTCCGCTCGTGAGGGAATCCGTGAGCTCTTGGCGTCGATGGAAGAGCCCCCGTTCGTCCTCAACGATCTCGTGACCGAGGAGGCCGACCAGGAAGAGATCGGCGGCCTCCCCCAGACCATCGCCCTGTAACGGGCTCCCTTTCGCCCCCGGTCCCGGATCCTCGAGGCGTCGTCGTCGGCCCCCCAGCCCCGGCCGGTGACGACGCCGGTCCCTTTTCCGGCGGCGTCGCGAAGGCGGAGGCGGATCGAGGCGAGCCCTTCCGGGTGCCGGGCCGTCGCCACGACGAGGTGGCGGCCGGCGGCGATCGGGTCGGATAGAGGGAGCTCACGCACCCCGGGTCCCGATCCCGTCGCGACGAGCCGGCCGTCGAGGCGGACCTCCCACTCCCGGTCTCCTTCGGCGAGGAGGACGGGTCGCCGGAGCGGCTCGGCGAGGTCGAGCTCCTTCACGAACGCCACCTCCGCCGGAAGCGCCAGCGCCGCGGCCTCGCGAAGGCCGATCCAGCGCGCGGGGTGAAGGGGATCGCGACCGGCGCGCCACGCCGCCTGGCCGGCGGCGCCCGCGACGGAGAGCGCGACGAGGACCGCCGCCGCCCTCCTGCGCCGCGTCCCGAGGAGACCTCGGAGGCTCGACCCGGTCGGGCGCTCGCTCACCCGCGGATGGTACCCGGCGCGACGAAGCGATGGGTTACCATTCGACGTGCGCCACCCCGGTAGATCGGTCGTCGTGATTCCGTCCCGGATGGGCGCCCAGCGCTTCCCCGGCAAGCCTCTCCACCTCATTGCCGGCGTCCCCCTCGTCGTGCGCGTCCTTCGGCGGGCGATGGAATCGCGACGGGCCGACGCCGTCCTCGTCGCGACGGACGACGAGCGGATCGCGGCGGCCGTTCGGGAGGCGGGCGGGACCGCGGTGATGACGTCGCCCGACCTTCCGTCGGGGACCGACCGGGTGCGGGCGGCCGTGGCGGGGACGGACGCGGAGATCGTCGTGAACGTGCAGGGAGACGAGCCGCTGATGGACCCCGAGAACGTCGACCGGGACATCGAGCACCCTCTCGCGCACCCGGCGGGCCCTCCACCCACCGTGGCGAAGACGATCGACGACCCGGCCGCG
>JAGOBQ010000642.1 GCA_017999215.1 Thermoanaerobaculia bacterium | reverse complement strand
CGCTCGAGCATCTTCTTCCCGAGCACCTCGAGCGCCCACGAGTTCGCGGCGCCCCCCGTCAGCGCCGCGTGGATCGCCTCCAGCGGCAGCCCGGCGGCCCGCGCGAATGCCAGCCCCTCCGACACCGCCGCGAGCGTCCCGGCCACGATCACCTGGTTCGTCGCCTTCCCGAGCTGGCCGGCGCCGGACGGCCCGAGGTGCGTGATCCTCCTGCCCATCGCCTCCAGGACGGGGCGGGCCTTCCCGAGCGCCTCCGCTTCGCCGCCGACGAAGAACGACAGCGTCCCTTCGTTCGCCCCCTTCTGCCCGCCGGAGACGGGCGCGTCGAGGAAGGAGATCCCCTTCTCGGCGAGCCGGGCCGCCACGAGCCGGGCCACGGCCGGGTCGATCGTCGAGCAGTCGACGACGACCGTTCCCGGGCGCGCCCCTTCGATCGTCCCGTGCCGCCCGAGGTGCACTTCCTCCACGTCGGGGCCGTCGGAGACGCACGAGACGACGACGTCGCTCGCGGCGGCGACCGCGGCGGGCGTCGGCAGGGCCGCGACGGCGGCGGGGCCGCTCGCGAGGTCGGAGGCGAGGCGGATCGCCTTCTCCATCGTCCGGTTCGTCAGGGAGAGGGGGAAGCCCTTCGCGGCGAGGTTGCGGGCCATCCCGAGGCCCATCGTTCCGAGGCCGACGAAGCCGGCGCAGAGAGATGCATTCGAGCTCATGCGGCGAGTCTCCCCGCCCTGTCGGGAGGCGTCAACGTCCGCTAACATTCGCGCATGACGCGGACGGCGGAGCGAACGATCCTCCCGGCGCTCGCCGTCGTCGCGTTCCTCGCGGCGGCGTACGCCTGGCTCCCTCTCGCGCGCACCCTCCGCTACGCGACGGTCGCCGTCTTCACGCGCCCCGCCGCGTGGCAGATCGCCCTCCTTCCCGCGCTCCTCGCCGTCGCGCTCCACGAGCTCCTCGTCCGCGGCCTCCTCTACGGCGCGCTCCGCTCGCGGCTGCGCGTCGGCTTCGCCGCGCCGACCGTCGCCCTCGTCGGCGCGATCGTCCCGGTCGCCGCCCGGTACCTCCTCTTCCCGTTCCCGGCCGTCCCGACGCCGCTCGTCCTCGGCCAGGCCCTCTTCGTCGAATACCCGATCTCGCTCGCCCTCTGCCTCCTCGCCCTCGGCACGGGCAGCTGGAAGCCGAGCGCCGCCGCCCTCTTCCTCCTCTGGGCCGCGCGCATCCTCGTCGTCCCGACGTTCCGCGGCGCCCCCGTCCCGATCCTCGAGGTCCTCGCCGCGCTCCTCGTCCCCCTGGTCGTCGCCCTCGTCCTCCACCGGCCGCTCGCGCCTCACCGCGAGGCGCTGGAGGGACTGTCGTGAAGATCGAAGCGCTCGTCCAGCTCGACCTCTTCTCGGAGGCGCCGCCCACCCGGGCGGAGCTCGTCGCCGACCAGGCCTCCCTCCAGGCGCTCTACGACGCCTTCGCCGAGGCCTACCGCCTCCCGCCCGCGCGCGTCGAGCTCTCCTCGCGCCGCGCCACCGGCGGCGTCATCCAGTACGGCCCGCCCCACGTCATCCGCGTCTCGGCGCACATGTCTCCGGCCGACCGCCGCGAGACGCTCCTCCACGAGACCGCGCACGCCATCTGCCACGACCGCTGGGGCATCGACGAGGGCCACTCCTCGCGCTTCTGGGAGATCGCCCGCGAGCTCGGCGTGACGCGGAAGGCCGCTCCCGAGACCGACCGCCTCGCGACGATCCGCGCGCGGAACGCCCGGTACGTCTACCGCTGCATCGGCTGCCTCGACGAGTGGACGCGGCGGAGCCCCTTCGGCCGCGCCCGCCTCTGCGCCGCCTGCGAAGGGAAGGGGCGCCCCTCGCGCCTCGTCCTCGTCCGCCGTCCGAAGCGGACGGCCCGCCGCAAGGGCTGAGCAAGCCCTTGCGCGGCGCGTCCGGCCGCGCGATGCTCCCTCGGATTTCCCGTTCCAGGACTCGTGCCCGAGGCCCTTCGTCCGCCCGCTTCCCGCGCTCGGCGCCTGCCACCGAGGGGCGCGGAGCGCGCCCGGACGCCGTTCCGGGCGAGCCCTCGGGGCGTCTCCCCTCCGCCGTCGGACCAATCCCCGCGGCCTCCGTTCCGCCCGAACGAAACGACCGTGGCGGGGGAGAGAATTGCCCGTCGGGCGCTGTCCATTCCGCCCGGCTTAGACGGCGCGAATCGGGGGCCTTGCGCTGCGTTCGTCTTGTGAGGAGCGGGGAATAGATGGCGGAACGAGATGTCTAAGACGGAGCTTTTCGACCGGCTTACCACGCCCGCCAGCTGTCTAATAGAGGGTTAGGTGGCCTGAGCCCCACTGGAGTCACATGTCAACCTTGCCGGAATCGCCACTCGCTCGGTACCTACGCATTCTCAGGCCCACCACCGATCTGACTCTGTTGGTGTTGCGCGGGCATCTCCTGCTCGAGGAGCAGCTCCAGGCCGCCCTCGATAGCGCCGTGAGCGATCCACTCCCTCTCGAGGATGCTCGGCTCACTTTCGCCCAGAAACTCAGGCTCGTGCAGTCACTCGTCGGCTCCGGGCTGACCGGCACGCCCTGGCCCTTCTTGGCCGCATTGAATTCCCTCCGGAATCGGCTATCTCACAACGTCGAAGTCGCATCTCTCGAAGCCGACGTCGACGCCCTTATTCGCCTCTGCCCGGCAGCCGCCGAGGCCGACGTCGACCCCCAACACGAGCGTTCCAGCTGCCACGCCGAAGCCATCGCCGCCACGGGCGGCCGCC
>JAGOBQ010000115.1 GCA_017999215.1 Thermoanaerobaculia bacterium | reverse complement strand
TCCGGGACTACTTCACGAAGCGCGACCCGAAGAAGCTCGAGAGCGCCGACTGGGCCGTCTTCGAGAGGAGCTGGAAGACGATCCAGGCGGACGCGTGCGCGAACCCCGCCCTCGTCCCGCCGACGATCACGTTCGAGAAGGAGATGACCCTCCACCTCGACGACGTCTCCGTGCGTCTCGACTTCTACGGCCATGCGCACGGGATCGCCGACACGATCGTTCGGATCCCCGAGGAGAACCTGGTCCTGACGGCGGGCGTCTTCTACCCGACGAAGGTGCCGACGGTGGACGTCGTGGCGGAGAAGGCGACCCCGGCGGGCATCGACAACTGGTTCGTCGTCATGCGCGACGTGCTGGGCGAGGCGAACGGGGAGACGCGCTTCCTGCCGAGCCACGGCCGGGCCGTCATGAAGAAGGGCCAGTACGAGGGCTACGTGTCGTACCTCGAGGGCGTGTGGAACGGCGTGAAGCGCGCGAGGTCGATCGGACGGTCGCTCGAGCAGACGAAGGCGGAGCTGCCGCTGAGCTCGTTCCCGGCGGTCGCGAAGCTTCCGAACGAGGACCTGCGGGGTACGGAATGGGAGAACCTCGACATCCACGGACACAACATCGAGCGCCTCTGGAAGCTGCTGGACTCGCCCGCCTGACGGAACCCGATCCGCCGGCCGGCGTATCAACCGAGGGCCGAAGATGGACTCACGGGCCTCCCTCTCGCGGACCGGGCCGGCGGACTTCCTCCTCTCGTGGGACCGCCTGGGCTTTCGCATCCTGGTCTTCGGCGGGCTGGGCCTCATGTGGGTCATCCAGGGAGTGCTCTACGGGCAGCGCTTGTCGGAGCTCGTCCGCGTCGAGCTGGGAACGCTCATGCCCTGGGCGTTCCTGGCGCCGCTCGTCCTCGCCTGGGGGAAGCGTGCCCGGATCGACCGGCTGGGGCTCGGGCGCTTCCTCGCCGCCCACCTGCTCGGCATGCTCGTCGTGTTCATCCCCTACTGGGCGGTCCGCCGCGGAGTCGCCTTCGTCTGGGACGGGTTCGCGACGGGATGGAGCGCGAGCCTCGTCGCCGGCCTTCTTCCGACGCGGCAGAACCTCCTCGGGAGCTTCCTCGGCGTGCCGTTCGCCTACTTCCTGATCCTCCTGGGCGCGGAGGCGATGACGCACGCGCAGGCCCGGCGCGAGGAGGAGGTCCAGGCCGAGCGCCTGGCGGGCCAGCTGGCCGAGGCCCGGCTGGCCCTCCTCCGAAGGCAGCTCCACCCTCACTTCCTCTTCAACGCGCTCCAGGCCGTCTCGACGCTCCTCCACCGCGATCCCGGCGCGGCCGACGGCGTCGTCATGCGGCTCTCGACGCTCCTTCGGGTCATGCTCGAGACCGCTTCCGGCGAGACTGTGAGCCTGCGGACGGAGATGGAGCTCACCCGCAGGTACCTCGAGATCGAGCAGGTGAGGTTCGGGGACCGGCTCGCCTTCGAATGGAGCGTCGACGAGGCGCTGCTCGAGACGCCGGTCCCGAGCCTGGTGCTTCTGCCGCTCGTGGAGAACGCCATACGCCACGGGCTCTCTGCGAAGGTGGGGCCGGGCCGGCTCGCGATCTCCGCCCGCGCCGAGGGTGCGTCCCTCGTCGTGACCGTCGAGGACGACGGGCTCGGAGCTTCGGCGCCGCTTCGGCCGGGAGTCGGAATCGCGAACACGCGCGAGCGGCTCGAGGGGATGTTCGGCGCGCGGGCGGGGCTCGAGGTCGAGACCGCGCCGGGGCGGGGATTCCGCGCCCGGCTCCGCGTCCCGCTCGCGGAGGGGCGCGCGTGATGCGCGTCCTCGTCGTCGACGACGAGCCGCTCGTGCGCGAGCGCCTCCGCGCGCTCCTCGCCGCCCACCCGGACGTCGCCGTCGTGGGGGAGCGGGGAGACGGTCCCTCGGCCCTTCAGGCCGGCCGCGAGCTCGGTCCGGACGTCGTCTTCCTCGACATCCAGATGCCGGGGCTGAGCGGCCTGGAGGTGGCGGAGGCGTGGCGGAGCGAGGGGGCCCTTCCCGTCATCGTCTTCGTCACGGCCTTCGACCGGTACGCCGTCGAAGCCTTCCGGCTGCACGCGCTCGACTACCTGACGAAACCGATCGAGCCCGTGCGATTCGCCGAGGCGCTCGACCGGGCGAGGGAGTACCTGGAGCCGCGCAACAGGGAGGCCCTCGACGAGCGGCTCCGGGCGATGCTCGAGGCGCACGAGCGGAGGCAGGCGGTGAGGCCTCACGTCGTCGTGAGGGAGCGCGAGCGCTACCTCCTCGTCCCGACCGCCGGCATCCAGGCGCTCGAGGCGGAAGGGAACTACGTCTCCCTCCACTGCGAGCGGGCGACCCATCTCCTGCGCGGCAGCCTCGCCTCCGTCGAGGCGAAGCTCGATCCGCGACGCTTCCTCCGCACCCACCGCTCCTGGATCGTCAACCTGGACTTCGTGAAGGAGGCCCGGACGCAGGCCAGAGGGGGCTGGTCCGTCGTGACCCGCTGCGGCCTGAGCGTCCCGGTCGGCGCGCAGTACCGCGAGTCGCTGCTGAGAGTCCTGGGATAGCCGGGACGTGAAGGAGACGAGATGAGGGCTTCGTGGATCCGCGTTCTGTCGCTGGCGGCGGTCTGCTCGTCCGGCCTTGCCGCCGGCGCCGACGGCCCGCCGCCGCCGTTGGAGGTCGGGAAGATCGTGTCGGCGCGCCTGGGAGAGACGCGTGAGTACTGGGTGTCGCTGCCCGACGACTACAGGGACGGCGCGACGCGTTACCCCGTCGTCTACATGATGGACGGCGAGCTGAACTTCAGCTCCGCGACGATCGGAGGGCTCCGGCTCGCCGCGCAGCTCGGCGACGTCCCGGACTTCATCGTCGTCGGCATTCCGAACACCGATCGCGGACGGGACGTCTTCCCGGAGGTCGTGACGTACGGCGACGGGAGCAAGGACGGCGGGCGGGCGAACGAGTACCTCGATTTCCTCCGGGAGGAGCTGATCCCTCGCGTCGAGACGACGTACAGGACGAGCGGCTACAGGGTGCTCTTCGGCACGTCGAACACGGGCTTCACGACCGTCTACGCCCTCTTCCGCAGCCCCTCGATCGCCAACGCCTTCGTCGCGTCGAGCGCGACGCTCTCCGTGCCGTCGTTCCGGGAGAAGCGCGAGAGCCTCGTGAAGGAGTTCCGGGGCGGGAAGCGCCGGCTCTCGCTCGTCATGGGGGAGCGCGACCTCCCGACGGTCATCAGCCAGAACGGCGCCCTGAAGGAGCTGATCGACACCGCCGCGCCCGCCGGGCTCTCGTGCCGGCTCGCCGTCGTCCGGGGAGCGGAGCACGTCCCGGTCGACAGCCTCGCGGCGGGGCTGCGCGACGTCTTCGACGGCTGGAGGATCACGGTGCCGCTCACCGAGGAGACGTTCTCCGAGCTTCGCGCGCACGCGGAGGGGCGCCTCGCGAAGTTCGGCGTCGCCGGCGACCTGCCCGAAGGCGCGCTGAAAGACCTCGCCGATTCGCTCCTCGCCGAGAAGAAGACCGCGAAGGCCGCCGAGGTCCTGGAGTACCGGGCCCGGGCGTATCCCGCGACCGCCGAAGCGCCGCCTCTTCGCGCCCGGTGAAGACCGGCGCCGGGAGGCGGCTCGCTTCGAATCGTGAGCGGGACCCGCCGGACTCCGGCGGTTCGGCTTCCGTTCGGCCGCGCGGCCGCGCGGCGGCGTCCGGCCGCGTAACATCCGCCGCCGAAATGAGCAGCGTCGCGGAGCGGTTCGGAGCGAGGTGCATCGGCGGGGCGGCCCTCCTCCTGGCGCTCGCCGCGTCCGCCCCGGCGGCGACGGGGGCGACGCTGAAGGACCCGCGCGGGGCCATGGGCTCGAAGTTCGAGATCACCGCGGTCCACGCCGACCCCGAGAAGGCGAGGGCGGCGATCGACGCGGCGTACGCCGAGATCGAGCGTATCGAGGCGTTCCTCTCGGAGTGGCGCGACTCCTCGAAGGTGAGCGAGATCAACCGGCAGGCGGGGATTGCCCCGGTCGAGGTGCCGAAGGAGCTCCTCCACCTCGTCCGCCGGTCGCTCAAGGTCTCCGCGCTCACCGACGGAGCGTTCGACGTCACGTTCCACACCGTGGGGCGCCTCTGGAACTTCAAGTCGCGCACCGCGCCGGTCCCGACGGAGGAGGCGATCCGCTCGGCGCTCGCGGACGCCGGGTACCGGCACGTGATCCTCGACGAGGCGAGATCGACCGTCTTCCTCGATCGGAAGGGAACGCGCATCGGATTCGGGGGCATCGGCAAGGGGTACGCCGCGAACCGCGCCGTCTTCGTCCTGAAGGAGCATGGCGTCACCGGCGGCGTCGTCAACGCGGGGGGCGACCTCGTCGTCTTCGGCACGCAGGAGACCGGCCGGCCCTGGCGCATCGGCATCGCGAACCCGCTCGAGAAGAGCCGCGTCTTCGCCTGGCTTGAGACGACCGAGCAGGCCGTCGTCACCTCGGGCGACTACGAGAACTACATCGAGCTCGGCGGCCGGCGCTTCTCGCACATCCTCGACCCGCGCACCGGCTGGCCCGTCACCGAGCTGCGCAGCGTGACGATCGTCTGCCCCGACGGGGAGATCGCCGACGTGCTCGCAACCGGCGTCTCGGTGCTCGGGGTCGAGAAGGGGCTCGCGCTCGTCAACCGGCTGAACGGCGTCGAGGCGATGCTCGTCGACGCGAACGGGAAGATCCATTTCTCGAAAGGCCTCGAAGCGATGCTGACGAAGGAAGGCGGAGAGAATTGAAGAGACGACTCCCGGCGATCCTCGCCCTGGCCGGGCTCGCGGCGCTCCTCTCGGGCTGCGCCACGGTGCAGCCGTGGGAGCGCGGCCCCCTCTCGACCGAGCCGATGAAGCTCGACGACGGACGGACGCACCGCTTCGAGCGGGCGGCCGAGACTTACCGCGAGGGTGCCGTCGGCGGCGCCGGCGGCAAGTCGGGCGGGGGCTGCGGGTGCAGCTGAGCCGGCTCGCGAGGCCCCTTCTCGCCGCCGCCTTCGGCGCCGCTCTCTCGGCCGCGGCTTCCGCGGCGTACGCCCAGGCGCCGCCCGACGGCGTCCTCGACGCCGACTTCCTGTTCGGCTACTACGACCAGGACGGCGACCGCTCGCCCGTCACCGGCGGCGTCGGCACGGAGAAGCTGCACGTCTACTCGCCGGTCCTCCAGCTCGCCTGGCGCGCGAGCGAGAGCTTCACCCTTTCGGCCGACGTCGGCATCGACCAGGTCTCCTCGGCCTCCATGGGCTACATCCAGGCCGAGCTGAGCAGCGCGAGCATTCCCGCGAGCGACCAGCGTTTCTTCGGCACCCTCCGGGCGAAGAAGAAGTGGAAGAGCGGGACGTGGGGGCTGACCGTCGGCGCCGCGAAGGAGTACGACTACCGCTCCTTCTCCTACGGGATCGACTGGGGCCTCGACCTGAACCGGGCGAACACGGCGCTCTCCGCCTCGGTGCGCCGCTTCGACGACGCCATCGACCTCATCGGCATCGACGGCCACGGATATCAGGGCCCGGGTCTTCCGCTCACGACCGGCAGCGGCGACCGGACGACCACCGACGTCACGCTCGGCATCTCGCAGACGCTCGGCCGGCGGACCGTCGGCTCCCTCGAGCTCTTCCTCAGCAGCCAGGACGGCGTCCTCTCGACGCCCTACCACGAGGTCGTCCTCGGTCCGTTCGCCCCACGCGAGCCGGGCGCCGTCCACGTGGCCGAGCGCCTCCCCGACAGCCGTCTCCGGAGGGCGGTCAGCTTCCGCCTCAACCACTCCTTCTCCGACAGGCTCGTCCTCCGGTCGGGCTATCGCTTCTACACCGACGACTGGGGCATCTCGGCGCACAGCGTCGACCTCGAGCCGCACTTCCGGCTTCGCGGCGAGCGCGAGATGTGGCTCTTCCCGATCCTCCGCTTCAGCACGCAGGCGGGCGCCGACTGGTTCGGCGCGCCGGGGACCTTCACCGGCGCCGAGAGCTACTACACCTCCGACTGGGACCTCGCCGAGACGACCACGCAGAAGTACGGCGTCGGCTTCACCCTCAGCACCCGCCCCGGTCAGACCTGGCTCGGCATCTTCCGGAGGTTCGAGGCGCGGGCCGCCGTCTACGATCGCGACGACGGCCTCACGGCGTTCTCCACCTCGTTCTCCTTCGGGTGGACCTACTGATGCGGCGGGCGGCGCTCCTCCTCGCTCTCGCGCTGGCTCTCTGCGCCACGCGACCGCTCGCCGCGGCCGAGACCGACCAGCACGGCGTCGCGCACGCGTGGACCGGCCCGTCCGGCGGCTACACCGTCCTCGACTTCGCCGCCTCCTGGTGCACGCCGTGCTGGAGCGTCCTCCCGCGGCTCGAGAAGCTCGCGGCCGAGCATCCCGGGCTCCGCGTCGTCGTCGTCAGCGTCGACGACAAGGTCGCCGGCCGCGACCTCCTCGTCTCGAAGCTCGGGCTCACGATCCCCGTCCTGTGGGACGAGAAGCACCTCATCGCCGGCCACTACCGGCCCGACGGCATGCCCTATACCGTCGTCCTCGACCCGTCCGGAAAGGTCGTCTACCACCACACCGGGTCGGCGGCGAAGGAGTGGAGCGCGATGCTGGCGTTCCTGGAGAAGGCCGCGGCAACAGCCTCGTCGACCGAACGCCGGTCTCGTCCGGGCGTCAGCACGAGGGAGGCGGGGGAGGGAGCTCGTGCTCGACTCTGTCCGCCAGGAAATCCGCGTTGAGGGCGAGGAGGTCGGCGGCCTCCGGCCGGATGCGGCTCGCCGGCAGGGCGCGCACCTTCGCCGCGAACGCGGCGAGCGCCGCGAGCAGGTCGGCCCGGTTCCTGTCGTTCGCGAGGGCGACGAGGCTCTCGGCGTCGTGCCGGAGCCCTGCGGCGATCGAGGGGTCCGGGTACCAGCCCGCCGCACCCGCCTCGTCGACCAGGGCGACGATTCCTTCTGCGATCGACACGAGGCCCCAGCCGGGCGGGGGCGTCGGCGCAAGTGTCACGGCGGTGGAGCTCAACGTCGCGACCCTTCTGTTCTTCTCCTCGATCTCCGAATCGCTGTCCTTGCTCGACGTGCGCCACTCCTTCGGGATGGTGTAGAGAGCCTCGAGGTCGTCGAAGGAGGGGCGGAGCAGCACGACGCGGATTCCGGGTGGGAGGCTCGACTCGATCCGGAAGCCGCTCATGGAGGCCCCGGGCCGAATGCCGTCGGTGGGGCCCGCGTAGGTCTCGTGGCCCCAGCCGGCGACGGGGCGAAGGCCGATCGGGGACTCCCGCGGCGACAGGCTGAGCCACGAATGCCAGCCCGGGGGGGACGAGAGCCCGACGCGCAGGAGGTCCTGCCCCGCGACGCGCCTCATGAAATCGACCGGCCTGTCGTATCCGCCAGGAACGGCGGGGCCCTTCCGGAACGGACGGAATGGGTCGTCGAACGTGGCGTCCGGGCCGGGCACGAAGTCGTTCGGTGCCGTCCTCCCGTGGGGAAGGGAGACGTCGACCTCGACGAAGTCGACGGGCAGGACGTTCGAGGACGGGTTCGCGATCGTAAGGGCGTAGGAGAAGACCCTCCTGTCGGCGCTCCGCGTCGCACGGCTGGAAACCCCCACGTCGGACAGCGCCTTCGGTGGCCACGTGGAGGCCCGTACAGCCGCCGCAGCGGGAGGCGAGCCGGCTTGCGCCGAGGCCGGAAACGATCCGAGCAGGCAGAGGAGAAGGGGCCAGGCGGCGCGCCTCACTTCAAGCCCGGTCAGCGCTTCGATCCTGTCGGGAATCCTGGCACGAGAGACTCGCGGAGAGGCGCGCGCTCTCATCTCTGCGCCGGCGCGGCTCCGCTCTACTTCTTCGCCGGGCCGAGCGCCGCCTTCAGCGTCTCCTCCTGGAGCTTCGTCAGCTCGGCCTCGTGCCTGTCCATCGCCTCGGCCGCGGGCGTGCCGTACTTCTGCTCGAAGTCGGCGCGCACCTTCGCCTTCTCCTCGGGGGACCCCATCGAGCGCTCCGAGACGTACTCGGAGACGAGGCGCCCGATCGCGGCCGCCGTCTGCGCCGTCAGGCCGGACTTAGCGGAGGCCTCCTTCGTGGCCGCGTCGACGCGCTGGAGCCTCGGGTCGGCCGCCACCTGCTTCTCGAACTGCTTCTGGTCGCCGCCGGAACTCTGGAGCGCGCTGCCGCCCATCGCCAGCGTGTCTCCCATGACGGGGAGCACCGCGGTCTGGTAGATCACGTACTTCCCGAGCATCTCGTCGGTCAGGAGCGCCTTCGGGTCCGACGGGTCCGCCGGGACCGCCGGCGCCTGCGCGACGGCCGCCCGCGCGTCGGCGGCCTCCTTCGGCTTCTCGCCCGCGGGGGCCTCGGTCTTCTGGCAGCCGGTCAGGAGGAGAGCGAGGGAGAGGAATCCCGCTGTCGTCTTCATCCGGACATCGTACCGCCGGGCGGAGTCGCGGGCCGGCTCCCGGTCCACGAGCCGGGAGCCGATCCGGCCGGAGCCCTCTACCTCGTCTCCGCCTGCGGGGCGTTCCGAGGCCGCTCGCGCGAGCCGAGCAGCAGGACCGCGACGGCGGCGACGAGGGGAACGACGCCCGCGAGGAGGAAGAGGCCGTCGGCGGCCGCGCGGGCCCACTCGAGCGTGTGGAAGGTGCCCTCCATCAGGTAGGTGAGCCGCCGCGCGTGCCAGTAGCCGTTCTGGAGGACGTCCTGGAGCTGCAGGACGCCGGCGGGGAAGAGGTCGACCGCCATCATCGACGCGAGCCCGGCGTTGAGGCCCCAGAAGCCGACCCTCACGAGCCGCTCCGCTCGCGCCCAGACCTCGTCGCGCGCGAGCGCGCGAAGCGTGAAGGCCAGGACGGCGAGCGCGAGCATGCCGAAGACGCCGAAGAGCGCCGCGTGGCCGTGGTTGCTCGTGAGCGACGTGCCGACCTCGAAGTAGGAGACGACGGGGAGGTTGATGAGGAAGCCGAAGACGCCGGCGCCGACGAAGTTCCAGAATCCGACCGCCATCAGGAAGTACACGGTCCACCGGTGCCGGTCGGCGAAGGCGGCGTGGCAGTCGTCGCAGCGCCGCTGCCGCAGCTTCACGAAGTCCCAGGCGTCGAGCGTCAGGAGCGTCAGCGGCACGACCTCGAGCGCGGAGAAGCAGGCCGCGAGGCCCATGTTGAGCGTCCCCTGGCCCGTGAAGTACCAGTGGTGCCCGGTGCCGACGATCCCGCCCGAGAGGTAGAGGATGGCGTCGAGGTAGATGACCCGCGTGGCCGTGCGCGGCGTGACGAGGCCCAGGACCAGGAACATCACGGCGACGAGGACGGTCGCGAAGAGCTCGAAGAACCCTTCCACCCAGAGGTGGATGATCCAGAAGCGCCAGTTGTCGATGACGGCGAAGTTGGTTCGGGGGCCGTAGAAGAGGGCGGGCAGGTAGAAGAGGGGGATCGCCGCCGCGGCGTAGAGGAAGAGCGAGGCGAGCTCGGCGCGCTTCGGGTCGCGGATCGCGGGGCGCAGCGCCCGGTACATCAGGACGAGCCAGCCGACGAGCCCTGCCGCGAGGAGGAGCTGCCAGAAGCGGCCGAGGTCGAGGTACTCCGACCCCTGGTGGCCGAGCCAGAACCAGAGTCTGCCGAGTCGATCGTTGATGCCGAGCCACTCTCCGCCGAGGCTCCCGAAGACGACGACGGCGAGCGCCGCGAGGAGGGCGATCACGCCGGCCCGCTGGCCGCGGGGCTCGGCGCCGCCGACGAGGGGCGCGAGGAAGAGCCCGCCCGCGACCCAGGCGGTCGCGATCCAGAAGATGGCGAGCTGCAGGTGAAACGTCCGGAGTAGGTTGTAGGGAAGGTACCGCGCGAGGTCGATCCCGTAGAAGGCGCCCGACT
>JAGOBQ010000002.1 GCA_017999215.1 Thermoanaerobaculia bacterium | reverse complement strand
GCCTCGAGGAGGACGTCGAGCGCCGCCCAGCGGTCGAGGACGCCGGCGCCGACGTAGGCGGCGTAGGTCCCGAGGCTGTATCCGGCGCAGGCCGACGGGTGAAGGCCGTGCTCGTCGGCGAGGACGTCGAGCGCGGCGACGGAGACGGCGAAGACGCCGACCTGCGCGGGGAGGTCGGCGTGGAGGTCGGACCGCCCCTCGCCGAAGAACGTCGCCTCGAGGTCGACGCCGCTCCGTTCCGACACCTGGCCGAAGAAGGAGGCGACGCGCGGGAACGAGGCGGCGAGAGCCTCGCCCATGCCCGCCCTTTCCGAGAGCTGACCCGGGAGGAGGGCCGCGAACCGCCTCACGCCGCGACCCCGCGGGTCCGGCTGAAGGACGGAAACGCCTCGGCGAGCGAGGCCGAGCGGTGCCGGGCGAGGAGGCGCGCGAGCCTCGGGACGACCCGGCTCCGGCCTCCGAAGTGGACGAGGCGCGCGACGGGCGGGAGCTCCATCGGCGGATGCGCTTCGTCGACCTCCCACGGGTGGATGTAGAGGACGGGGCTCTCCCCGCGATCCAGCGCCTCGTCGATCACCCGGGAGATCCGGCCCTCCCGCGAGAGCCGGGAGGTCCAGCCCCCGCCGATCATCGCCGGCTGCCCGAAGAACGTCCCGACGAGCGGAGGGACCTCCAGGAGCTCGCCGGCCCGGGTCGGAAGGACCGTGGGCCGGAGTGGGTTCCCGATGTCGCCGATCGGCGGGACGGCGAGCAGGGACGAGTCGATCCGGAAGCCCTCCTCGACGAGCGTCGCGAGGTGCGGGCAGGCCGTGGAGCGGAACGACCACTCGGGAGCGCGGAAGGCCGTGACGGGCGCCCCGGCGGCGTCCTCGAGGGACGCGCGGGCGGCCCGCAGGTCGGCCCGGAACTCGTCCGCGCTCAGCTCGTTCGCGCGGCGGTGGAGGTCGCCGTGGCAGCCGATCTCGTGCCCTGCTCCGGCGATCCTCCGGACGAGGTCCGGGTGCCGGCGGGCCACCCAGCCGAGGACGAAGAACGTGGCGCGGGAGCGGCTCTCATCGAGCAGGGAGAGGATCCGCTCCGTGGACGGGACGACGCGGGAGGGAAACGAGTCCCAGCTCTCCGGGCGGTCGTACGTCGCGTGTCCGCAGACGTGGAACCACTCTTCCACGTCGACGGTCAGGACGAGCCGGGGTACGGACATGGCGGCGGATTATGGATTATGGGCCCGCGGCGCCTCAGGAAGCGTCGGAGCCCGTCGTCTTGAAGTGGACCGAGAGCCAGGCGGTGACCCACGTGTCCCGGAAGGGCCGGTAGTGCCGCTGGCCGGTCGAGTAGATGGACCGGACCGGCACGACGGCGAACTTCCGGAGGAGCGGGGCGGCCTTGATGAGCATCTCGTTCTCGATGGCGTAGCGGTTCGCGGTGAGGCGGAGCCGGCGCAGGAGCGCGGTCGAGACGACCCGGTAGCCCGACTGGCCGTCCTCGACCGGGAGCCCGGTCATGCGCGAGAGGACCTTGTCCCCGGTCTCGTTGGCGCGGCGGTTCTTCGCAGGCATCCCCTGCGGGTCCGAGAGGCGCGAGCCGATCACGAAGTCGGCCCCGAGGCGCGCGGCGTCGAGGAGGGCCGGGAGGTCGTCGGGGTCGTGCTGGCCGTCCCCGTCGACGAAGGCGACGTGGGTCCACTCCCCGGCGAGGAGGAGCCCGAGCCCCTCCCGGAGCGCGCGCCCCTTACCACCGTTCGCCTCGCGGCGGTGAACTTTCGCTCCGGCCCCACGAGCGACCTCGGACGTGAGATCCTCGCTCCCGTCGTCGACGACGAGCACCTCCGGTACGTGCCGGAGGAGGCCTCTCACAACGTCGCCGACCCACGTTTCGCACCGAAACGCGGGGACGAGCGCGGCGGGCCGGAACGGGCTTTCCGTGGTTGACGATCCCCGCAACTTTGTGAAAATTAGCACGAGCGCCTCATGGGCACATCTGACGCCTTCCTCCCCATCCTCCTCATGTTCACGGCGGCCGCGATTCTCGGGGCCGCCCTCCTGTTCCTGAACGGGGTGATGGGCCGCAAGGTCCGGACCCTCCGCAAGCTCGGCCCGTACGAGAGCGGCCTGCCGCTCCTGGACGACAGCCGAAAGCGGATATCCGTCAAGTTCTTCATCGTCGCGATGGTCTTCATCCTCTTCGACGTGGAGACGGGATTCCTCTGGCCATGGGCCACCGTCCTCGACGAGGGCGGGTGGGTCGTCTTCTGGCCGATGATCCTGTTCCTCGCCGTCCTGGCCCTCGCGGACGCCTACCTCTGGAAGAAGGGAGCGTTCGACTGGGAATGAGCGGCGGCCCGAGCACCCCCGTGGACATCCTCCCCGGCCAGCCCCCCGTGGGCGAGCACGGGGCCCTCTCCTGCGGAAAGGAGCTCGCGTTCTCGGCGAAGGCCGAGGAGCGGCTCCAGAAGCTCCTGACCCGGTACCCGACGAAGCAGGCCGCCCTCCTCCCGACGCTCTGGATCGCGCAGGAGGAGTGGGGCTGGATCTCGCGCGAGGCGGTCGACTACGTCGCCGCCCGGCTCGGGCTCGCCTCGGCGTTCGTCTGGGGCGTCGTGACGTTCTACACGATGTACAACCGGGCCCCCGTCGGGAAGCACCTCATCCAGGTCTGCACGTCGATCTCCTGCCACCTGAACGGCGCGGAGGAGGTCTTCCACGAGTGCCGGAAGAAGCTCGGCGGCCTGAAGCCGGGCGAGACCTCGGCCGACGGGAAGTTCACCGTCGTCGAGGTGGAGTGCCTCGCGCAGTGCGACAAGGCGCCCGCCGTCATGGTGAACGGCGACGACCACGAGCGGATCACCCTCGACAAACTCGACGCCTTCCTCGCCGAGCTGAAATGAGCGAATTCGTTCCCGTCCTCTCCGCCCGCGTCGGGAAGAAGAACTCCCGCGCGCTCGAAACCTACGTCGCCGACGGCGGCTACGCCTCCTGGAAGAAGGTCCTCGCCGGCTCCTCGACGGGCGCGTGGACGCCGGCGAAGGTGACCGACGTCGTCAAGGCCTCGGGCCTCCGGGGCCGGGGCGGCGCCGGCTTCCCCACCGGGATGAAGTGGACGTTCGTCCCGCCGAAGGAGAAGAGGGGCGACAAGCCCGTCTACCTCCTCTGCAACGCCGACGAGTCGGAGCCGGGGACGTTCAAGGACCGGGTCCTCATCGAGCAGGACCCCCACCAGCTCCTCGAGGGGATGATGCTCGCGAGCTTCGCGCTCGACGTGAAGCACGCCTACATCTACATCCGCGGCGAGATGGTCCACGGCGCCGAGATCCTGAACGCGGCCATCGACGAGGCCTACGCGGCCGGCTTCCTCGGGACGAACGTCCTCGGGAGCGGCCTCGACCTCGACGTCACGGTCCACCGCGGGGCCGGGGCCTACATCTGCGGCGAGGAGACGGCGCTCATCGAGAGCCTCGAGGGGAAGCGCGGCCACCCGCGCATCAAGCCCCCCTTCCCCGCCGTCTCGGGTGTCTGGAACGCGCCGACCGTCGTCAACAACGTCGAGACGCTCTGCTGCGTGAAGCACATCGTCGACCGCGGCGCCGACTGGTTCAAGGGGATCGGCCGGAACGACCGCAACACCGGGCCGAAGCTCTACTGCGTGTCGGGCCACGTGAACAGGCCGGGCGTCTACGAGGCGCCGATGGGGATCCTCTTCAAGGACCTCCTCGCGATGTGCGGCGGGATGCGCGAGGGGCGGAAGGTGAAGGCCGTCATCCCGGGCGGCTCCTCCGCGCCGATGCTGACGGGCGAGGAGATCATGGACGTCCCGATGGACTTCGACGGCGTCGCCGCCGCGAAGTCGATGCTCGGCTCGGCGGCCGTCATCGTCATGGACGAGACGACGGACATCCCGAAGGCCGTGGCGAACATCGCGAAGTTCTACGCGCACGAGTCGTGCGGGCAGTGCACCCCCTGCCGCGAGGGGTGCCCCTGGCTTCTCAAGATGCTGAAGCGGATCGTGAACGGACAGGGGAAGAAGGCCGACCTCGAGATGCTCCTCCAGGTCTCCGGCCAGATGGGGAACGGCATGACGATCTGCGTCTTCGCCGACGCGGCGATCGCCCCCGTCCTCTCCTCGATCCCGCGGTTCCGCGAGGAGTTCGAGGCGTACGTCGCGAAGTCCGCGGCGCCCGGCTTCGAGGTGCCCGCCCCGGACCAGATCACCTCGAAGCTCGCCGAGCGGATGGCGGAAGGGATGCACTCCTGATGGCGAAGGTCACCGTCGACGGACGGACCGTCGAGGTCCCCGACAGCACGAACGTCCTCGAGGCGTGCCGGGCGGCCGGGGTCGACGTCCCTCACTTCTGCTACCACCCGCGCCTCTCGGTCGTCGGCCAGTGCCGGATGTGCATGGTCGAGATCGACGGGGTGCCGAAGATCCAGGCGTCCTGCACGGTCCCCGTGCGCGACGGCATGGTCGTCCACGCGAGCTCGGAGAAGGCCCTCGCCGCCCGCAACGCGACGATGGAGTTCCTCCTGATCAACCACCCGCTCGACTGCCCCATCTGCGACCAGGCGGGCGAGTGCAAGCTGCAGGACAACGCCGTCGCGGCCGGCCTCCCGGTCTCGCGGACGGCCGAGCCCCGGAGGCAGTTCCCCGGCTACGACCGGACGAGCATCGGCCCGCACGTCATCGCCGACATGACGCGCTGCATCCAGTGCACGCGCTGCATCCGGTTCTGCCAGGAGATCGCCGGGACCGGCGAGCTGACGTTCATCGAGCGGGGCGGCCACACGATCGTCTGGACCCACGAGGGGAAGGAGCTCGCGAACGACTGGTCGGGCTGCGCGACGGACGTCTGCCCGGTCGGCGCCCTGACGACGAAGGAGTTCCGGTTCCGCAAGCGGGTCTGGTGGCTCGACAAGGCCCGCTCGGTCTGCGACGGCTGCGAGATAGGCTGCAACGTCTCGATCGAGCACCGCGACCGGATCGTCTACCGCTTCCTCCCCCGCGTGAACCTGAACGTGAACGACTTCTGGATGTGCGACTACGGCCGCTTCCGGGCCGAGGAGCTGAACGGGAACGACTTCACGAGGCCCGTCCTCCGGGCCGGCGGGAGCTCCCGCGAGACGAACTGGGGCGAGGCGCTCGACGCGGTGAAGGCCGCCGTCGACGCGGCGGTCGCGAAGGACCCGGCTTCCGTCCTCGTCCTCGGCTCGGCCCGGCTCGCGACCGAGGAGAGCTGGCTCCTGGCGCAGCTCTTCAAGGGGACCGTCGGCGCCCCGCAGGTCGAGTTCCACCCCGACCTCGGCCCGGAACGGAGGATCAAGAACCCGACGGTCCCCGGCGGGTGGCTCGTCGGGAAGGAGGCCGCGCCGAACTCGCGCGGCGCCGAGGCCGCGGGCGTCGCCCGCGCGGGCAAGGGCTCCGCGCTCGCCCGCCTCCTCGACGGCTCGTACACCCCCGAGGTCCTCTACGTCGCCGACGCCGGGTTCACTTCCCGGACGGCCGACCCCGAGTTCGTGAAGGCCCTCCGCCGCGCGAAGAGGCTGATCGTCCACGGGCGGCGGACGAACCCGCTCACGGAGGCGGCCGACGCCCTCCTCCCGGTGGCGAGCCTCGCCGGCAAGGAGGGGACGTTCGTGAACGTCCTCGGGCTCGTCCAGCGGTTCCAGCTCGCCATCGTCCCGCCGCCGATCGTGAGGACCGACCTCGAGGTCCTCCTCCACCTCGGGAAGAGGTGGGGCGTCTTCGACACGAAGTGGACGGCGAAGGACGTCTTCACGCGGATGCGCGACGCCGTGCCCGGCTACACCGGCCTCGAGTGGGACTCGCCCGCGCTCGTCGGGACCGAGCCCCCCGTCTCCCCCGTCTCCGCCTACGACGCGCTCCTCGAGCGCCGCCTCGAGAACCCGGCCGAGGTCCTCGCGCTCGCAGCCGAAGCCGCCGGAGCCGCTCCGGCCGGAGGGGAGAAGTGAGCGACGCCACCTTCGCCCTCGTCGCCATCGGAGCGAAGATCCTCTTCGTCTGGGTCATCGCGCTCGCCACGATCCTCCCGAACCTCGTCTGGGCGGAGCGGCGGGTCGCCGGGATGATCCAGGACCGCCCCGGCCCGAACCGGGTCGGCCCCTTCGGCCTCTTCCAGATCATCGCGGACGGCACGAAGTTCTTCATGAAGGAGAGCGTGACGCCGCTCTACGTCGACAAGCTCCTCTACAACCTCGCGCCCTGGATCACCCTGATGCCCGGGCTCGTGACGTTCGCCGTCATCCCCTTCGGGGCGACGCTCCCCGTCACGATCGGCGGGGTGACGCGGCAGGTGCCGCTCGTCATCGCCGACGTGAACATCGAGATCCTCTACATCTTCGCGTTCACCGGCCTCGGCATCTACGGCATCGTCCTCGCCGGCTGGTCGGCGAACAACAAGTACTCGCTGATGGGAGGCCTCCGCGCCTCGGCCCAGATCATCAGCTACGAGCTCGCGATGGGCTTCGCCGCGGCGGGCGTCTTCCTCGCCGCCGGGACGCTCCGCCTCTCCGGCGTCGTCGAATGGCAGCAGCAGCACGTCTGGAACGTCGTCCCGCAGTTCGTCGGCTTCCTCGTCTTCCTGGTCGCCGCGTTCGCCGAGACGAACCGCCTCCCCTTCGACCTCGCCGAGGCCGAGGAGGAGCTCGCGGGCGGCTTCCACGCCGAGTACTCGTCGTTCAAGTTCGGCATGTTCTTCATGGGCGAGTACGCGAACCTGATCGCCGCGTCGGCCCTCCTGGCGACGCTCTACTTCGGGGGCTGGTCCCTCCCGGGCGTCGCCTTCACCGGGGTCTGGGGCGCGCTCGCCTCCGTCGCGGTCTTCTTCGCGAAGACGATCGGATTCATCTTCCTCTTCCTCTGGGTCCGCTGGACCTTCCCCCGTTTCCGCTACGACCAGCTGATGGACCTCGGCTGGAAGTTCCTCCTGCCGCTCTCCTTCTTCCACCTGATCGCCGTCGCGGCGTTCGTCGCCGCGAAGTGAGGGGCTGAAGCCGATGTCGCTCGAGCTCGTCGTCTTCGCGATCGCCTCGGGGCTCGCGATCGTCTCCGCCCTCGCCGTCGTCGTCGTGAAGAAGCCCGTGAGGAGCGTGATCTCCCTCGTCGTGACGTTCTTCGCCCTGGCGATCCTCTCGGTCCTCCTGGCGGCGCCCTTCATCGCCGCGATCCAGGTCATCGTCTACGCCGGGGCGATCCTCGTCCTCTTCCTCTTCGTCGTCATGCTCCTGAACCTGACGAACGAGGCCGCGTCGAAGGACCGCCGCCCGATCCAGCGGCTCCTCGGCCTCGTCTCGGTCGTCGCGCTCGGCGGGCTCCTCCTCGGCGTCACCCTCCGGGCCGGGGCGCCGCCCGTGCCGGCCGCCGGCGGCCTCATCCCGGCGAAGGACGAGATCCCGATCCTCGGGAGGCTCCTCTTCTCCGACTACCTGCTCGCGTTCGAGGCGCTCTCGGTGCTGCTCCTGCTGGCGGCCGTCGGCGCGCTCGTCCTCTCCAAGCGGAGGTTCGACTGAGATGGAGGGCGCCGCGATGAACGCCGTCGTCCCGATGACCGTCCCCCTGAACGCCTTCCTGGCCGTCGGGACGATCCTCTTCGTCATCGGGCTCGCCGGGGTGCTCCTGAAGAGGAACGCCCTCTCGATGTTCCTCTCGATCGAGCTGATGATGAACGCCGTGAACCTCCTCTTCCTGGCCTACGCCCGGATGCGGGGGGACGCGTCGGGGCAGATGGTCGTCTTCTTCGTCATCGCCGTCGCGGCCGCCGAGGCCGCGGTCGGGCTCGCGATCTTCGTCGCGCTCTTCCGGGCGAAGCGGACGATCGACGTCGACGAGATCGCTTCGCTGAAGTGGTGAGGACGAGGACGCGATGAATCTCCCCCTCTGGCTCATCCCCGCGCTCCCCCTCGCCGGTTTCCTCCTGAACGGTTCCGTCGCCCTCTTCTCGGGCTGGCGACGGGCCCGGAAGGCGACCGCCGCGTGGCGCGAGGCCCATCCCGACGACCACGGGCACGGCGGCCACGACGGGCACGGCGGCCACGCCGACGACGGGCACGAGGCCCACGCCCACGACGACCACGGACGCCACGGCCCCTTCCTCCCGTACGGCGAGAGGCTCTTCTACGGCGTCGTCGGCGTCCTCTCGGTCGGCCTCGCGACGCTCGTCGCCTTCGCGAACGTCGTCCCCTACGTCGCGGCTTCGCTCGCGACCGAGGGGGGCGTCGGCCCCGTCGTCCAGACCGTCTGGAAGTGGATGGCCGCGGGCCACGTGTCGGTCGACATGGCGTTCCGGCTCGACCCGCTGTCGGCGATGATGGTGTCGTTCGTCACCTTCGTCGCCCTCCTGATCCACGTCTTCAGCGTCGGCTACATGCAGGACGAGGAAGGGTACGGCCGCTACTTCGCCTACCTCAACCTCTTCATGTTCGCGATGCTGACGCTGATCCTCGCGGACAGCCTCATCGTCCTCTTCATCGGCTGGGAGGGGGTCGGGCTCTGCTCCTACCTCCTGATCGGCTACTACTACGACAAGGACTTCGCCCACGCGGCGGGCAAGAAGGCGTTCGTCACGAACCGGATCGGCGACTTCGGGATGGTCCTCGGGATCTTCGGGATCCTCGCCCTCTTCGGCACGGCGGACTTCTCGTTCGTCGAGATGGCGAAGGCCGGCGCGGTGAACGGGACGGCCTCGATCACGGTCTACGCCGTCTGCCTCCTCCTCTTCCTCGGCGCCGTCGGGAAGAGCGCCCAGGTGCCGCTCTACGTCTGGCTCCCCGACGCGATGGCCGGCCCGACTCCGGTCTCCGCCCTCATCCACGCCGCGACGATGGTGACCGCGGGGGTCTACCTCGTCGCACGCTGCTCCGCCGTCTTCGTCCTGGCGCCCGACGCCCTCACGCTCGTCGCGTGGGTCGGCGCCGGGACGGCCGTCTTCGCGGCCACGATCGGCCTCGCCCAGAACGACATCAAGAAGGTCCTCGCCTACTCCACCGTCTCGCAGCTCGGCTACATGTTCCTCGCCTGCGGGGTCGGCGCGTTCGGCGTCGGGATGTTCCACGTCTTCACCCACGCCTTCTTCAAGGCCTGTCTCTTCCTCGGCTCGGGGTCGGTCATCATGGCGATGCACCACGAGCAGGACATGCGGGCCATGGGCGGCCTCGGACGGAAGGTGCCGCGCACCTACCTGACGATGATGGTCGCCACCGTCGCGATCGCCGGGATCCCGCCGCTCGCCGGCTTCTTCTCGAAGGACCAGATCCTCGGCGCCGCTTTCGCGGGAGGACACCCGGTCCTCTTCGGAATCGGGCTCTTCACGGCCGGCATGACGGCGTTCTACATGTTCCGCCTCGCCCGGATGACGTTCTACGGCGAGTTCCGCGGCAGCGCCGAGGCGGAGAAGCACGTCCACGAGTCGCCGGCGACGATGACGATCCCGCTCATCGTCCTCGCGGCCGGATCTCTCCTCGTCGGCTTCCTCGGCGTCCCCGAGGCGCTCGGCGGGTCGAACCGGTTCGTCTCGTTCCTGGCGCCGTCGCTCGCGACGGCCCACCCGCACCACCTCTCCCACGCGACGGAGTACGTCCTCATGGCGCTCTCGGTCGCCGTCGCCGCGGCCGGCATCCTGCTGGCGTGGCGCTGGTACGGGCAGAAGGGGGCGACCCCCGAGGTCCCGAGCGCCGCCGCGCAGGCCTTCTCCGAGAAGACCGGATCCCTCGGCCGCCTCGTCGAGAACCGCTGGTTCGTCGACGAGGGGATCGAGGCGGCGGTGCTGAACCCCTTCCGGAAGATCGGGACCTTCCTCTGGCGCGGCTTCGATTCGCTCGTCATCGACGGGATCGTCAACGCGTCGGCCTTCCTCGTGGAGCTGACGGGCGACCTCGTCCGCTTCTTCACGACGGGCAACGTCCGAAACTACGCGCTGAGCTTCACGCTCGGCGTCCTCGTACTCGCGCTCTACGTCTTCCTGCGGTAGGAGAGCATGCTCGACTCCAGCACCCCCATCCAGTGGCTCGGGGCCGACATCCTGACGACGCTCGTCTTCCTGCCGTCGCTCGGGGCTCTGCTCCTCCTCCTCCTGCCGAACGGGGCGAAGAACGCGGTCCGGGCCGTGGCGCTCGTCGCGAGCGGCGCGACGTTCGCCCTCTCGGTCCTCGTCCTCCAGAGGTTCAACCCGGCGATCGCCGGGCTGGAGGCGTTCCGCCCGCTCCTCGTCGACCGGCCGTGGATCCCCCGGTTCGGAATCCGCTACCTCCTCGGCGTCGACGGCCTCTCGCTGATCCTCGTCGTCCTGACGACGCTCCTGACGCTCTGCGTCCTGGTCTTCTCGTTCGGCCAGACGATCCCGAAGCTCCGCGGCTACGTCGCGGCCTTCCTCGTCCTCGAGACGGGGATGATCGGGAGCCTCGTCGCGCTCGACGCGGTCCTCTTCTACGTCTTCTGGGAAGTGATGCTCGTCCCGATGTACTTCATCATCGGGATCTGGGGCGGCAAGCGTCGCATCTACGCGACGATGAAGTTCGTCCTCTTCACGCTCGCCGGCTCGCTCCTGATGTTCGTCGGGATCCTCTTCGCCTCGGGCGTCCACGCGAAGGCGACCGGCATCCTGACGTTCTCCCTCCTCGAGTGGATCCCCGCCGCCTCCGCCGGCGCCTGGGGGCTGACGGCGAGCCAGGAGGCGCTGCTCTTCTGGGCCTTCGCCCTCGCGTTCCTCGTGAAGGTGCCCCTCTGGCCGCTCCACACCTGGCTCCCCGACGCCCACGTCGAGGCGCCGACCGGCGGCTCGATCATCCTCGCCGGCGTCCTCCTGAAGCTCGGGACGTACGGCCTCCTCCGCTTCGCGATCCCCCTCTTCCCCGGAGCGGCCACTCGCTTCACGCCTCTGATCGCCGTCCTCGCGCTGATCGGCGTCGTCTACGGGGCCTGGGTCGCCGCGGCGCAGAAGGACATGAAGAAGCTGGTGGCCTACTCCTCCGTGAGCCACCTGGCGCTCGTCGTCCTCGGGATCTTCGCGGGGAACGTCACGGCCGTCTCCGGCGCCGTGATGCAGATGGTGGGGCACGGCCTCACGACGGGCCTCCTCTTCCTCCTCGTCGGCGTCCTCTACGAGAGGCGCCACACGCGAGAGATGGCCGACTACGGCGGCGTCGCCTCCCAGGTCCCCGTGACGACGACGCTCTTCGTGATCGCGATGCTCGGGTCGGTCGGACTGCCCGGCCTGAACGGCTTCGTCGGGGAGTTCCTGATCCTCGCGGGAGTCTTCAAGGCGAACGTGTGGTGGGCCGCGGTCGCCGCGACGGGGCTCATCCTCGGCGCGATCTACCTCCTGACGCTCACGCAGAAGGTCTTCTGGGGGCCGAACCGGGTCGAGGCGAACCTCGGCCTGACCGACATCAACGGCTGGGAGCTCGCCGGCGCGATGCCCATGATCGTCCTCGTCGTCGTCCTCGGGGTCTGGCCCCAGCCGGTCCTCGACCTCGTCCGCAACTCCGTCGAGACGGTCGTCCAGATCGCGGCCGTCCGGATGGTCCCGTGACGTCCGCCGCCGAGAGGAGCTGCTGAACGTGCCCGGCTTCCTTCACGTCACCGCCGCCGACGTCTCCGCCGTCGGCCCCGAGGCCTTCCTCTGCGTCGTCGGAATCGCGCTCGTCCTCCTGGACGCCTTCGCGAGGAGCCTCCGCCCCTCCTTCCCCTACCTCACCCTCGGCGGCATCGCCGTGGCGAACTTCCTGGGCGGCTACCCGACCGGGAGCGCCTTCGCCGGGGCGATCGAGACCTCCGAGCTGACCCGCTTCGTCGACCTCCTCGCGCTCGCAGCCGTCGCGCTCGCCACGCTCGGCGGAGGAGCGCTCCTCGCCCGCGACCGGAAGAACCAGGGGGAGTTCTACGCGCTCCTCCTCTGGTCCGCCGCGGGGCTGATGCTGATGGTGAAGGGAGACGACCTCCTCGTCGTCTTCCTCGGCCTCGAGCTGATGTCGATCGCGCTCTACGTCCTCGCCGCCTGGTACCGGGAGGTCGCCGAGGCGACCGAGGCGGGGATGAAGTACTTCCTCATGGGGGCGCTCGCCTCGACGTTCCTCCTCTTCGGCGTGGCGACGGTCTACGGCCGCCTCGGCTCGACCCGCCTGACGACGCTGAAGGGGGCGCTCGCCTCCGGCGAGGGCTTCTCCGACCCGATGCTCCAGATCGGGCTCCTCGCGATCCTCGCGGCCCTCGCGTTCAAGATCGCGCTCGTCCCGTTCCACGCCTGGGCGCCCGACGTCTACCAGGGGATGACGACCCCGGCCGTCGCCTTCCTCTCGACGGCCCCGAAGGCCGCCGCCGTCGTCGTCGCGGTGAAGGTCCTCGGGACGCTCGCTCCGTCCGGCCTCGGCGAGCCGTGGCGGCCCCTCCTCGCCCTCCTGGCGATCCTGTCGATCCTCTTCGGGAACGTCGTCGCCCTGGCGCAGCGCGACCTGAAGCGGATGCTCGCCTACTCGGGCATCGCGCAGATGGGCTACGTCGCGATCGGCCTCGCCACGTTCGACGGCGCCGCGTTCGAGGGGATCCTCGTCTTCCTCGCCGGCTACCTCGCGACGAACATCGCGGCGTTCCTCGCGGTGGCCGCTCTCTCGAACGGCGAGAAAGAGGCCCACCCGCTCGCCGACCTCGCCGGCATGGGGCGGAACCGGCCGTTCGCGGCCACGGTCCTGACGCTCGCGATGCTCTCCCTCACGGGCCTCCCGCCGACGGTCGGCTTCATCGGGAAGCTCCTCGTCTTCCGCGCCGCGATCGATGCCGGGCTGATGACGCTCGCGCTCGTCGGCATCTTCGGGAGCCTCGTCTCCGCGGGGTACTACCTCCGCGTCGTCTACTTCCTCTGGATGAAGGAGCCGAGCCGCGAGGTGGCGGCGCCCGAGGAGGACGTCCTCTCCGGGGCGGCCTACATCCTCGTCTCGGCGGCGATGCTCTACCTGGGCGTCTTCCCGAGGCTCCTCCTCGACCTCGCCCGGGTCGCCGCCCGGTCCCTCCCCTACTGACCGGCGATGCGCGCGGGGTCCGACGTCGCGGGAGCGCCCCGGAGGGCCCTCCCGTGACGCCGGTCTCGCGGCCCGGACGGGAGCACCTCCCGGAGGCGGCGGTCCTCAGGCTCTCGCTCCTCCTCCGGAGCCTCGCACGCCTCGAGGAGGACGGCACCGACACGGTCTCCTCGCAGGCGCTCGCGCAGCGTTTCGGCATGAACGCGGCGCAGATCCGGAAGGACCTCGCGAACTTCGGGGAGTTCGGTGTGCGCGGCCTCGGCTACCGGGTCGCGGACCTTCGGGCGCGCCTCGCCTCGATCCTCGGGCTCGACCGGACGCGCGTCGTCGTGGTCGTCGGCGCGGGGCACCTCGGACAGGCGCTCGCGGACTCCGGGAGCTTCAACGGAGCGTCGTTCCGGGTCGCCGCCCTCTTCGACGTCGACGAACGGGTCGTCGGCGGCCGGTCGAGGACCGGCGTCCCGATCCTCCACGCCGAGACCCTCCCGAGCTCGGTCGCGTCGTTCGGGGCGGAGATCGGCGTGATCGCCGTCCCGGCGGAGTCGGCGGCCGCCGCCGCGGCGGACCTGGCCGCCGCAGGCGTGAAGGGAATCCTGAACTTCGCCCCGGCGTCCGTCGGCCCGTTCGCGTCGGCGACGGTGAAGAACGTCGACCTGACGCTCTGCCTCGAGTCGCTCGCCGTCCGCCTCTCGGCGGCCGGCTGACGCGGCGGGGCGGCGTCTCCGCCGCCTCGCCGCTCCCGGCTCACGCCTCGAGCGCGACCTTCTTCGCCCGGGAGAAGGCCTCCGCCCGGGTCGAGTCGTTCGGCCGGTCGTCCGAGATCTGGCCGTCGCGGATCCGGATGATCCGCTTCGCGTGCGCCGCGATGTCCTCCTCGTGGGTGACGAGGACGATCGTGTTCCCCAGCTCGTTCAGCTCCCGGAAGAGCCTCATGATGTCCTCGCCCGTCTGCGAGTCGAGGTTCCCCGTCGGCTCGTCGGCCAGGAGGATCGAGGGGTTCGTCACGAGGGCCCGCGCGATCGCCACGCGCTGGCGCTGCCCGCCGGAGAGCTCGTTCGGGTTGTGGTGCGCGCGATCCGTCAGCCCGACGTGCTCGAGCGCCTTCTCGGCCTTGTCGCGGCGCTCCTTCCGGGCGAGGCCCGCGTAGACGAGAGGGAGCTCGACCTGCTGGAGCGCGTTCGTCCGTGGGAGGAGGTTGAACGTCTGGAAGACGAACCCGATCTCCTTGTTCCGGATCCGCGCGAGGGCGTCGTCGTCGAGGTCCTGGACGAGGTGGCCGTTCAGGAGGTAGCTCCCTCCCGTCGGCGTGTCGAGGCAGCCGATGAGGTTCATCAGCGTCGACTTCCCCGAGCCCGAGGGACCCATGATGGCCACGTACTCGCCCCGGCCGATGGTGAACGTGACCCCCCGGAGGGCGCGGACCTTCTCCTCGCCCACCACGTAGGTCTTCTCGATCTCCCGCATCTCGATCAGCGTCGACACGGCGTCACCCCAGGAACGCGGCCGCGAGGGCCGACTTGCCGAGCACGTAGAGGGCCCAGAGGACGATCGGAACGGCCGTTCCCGCCGCCGGCGGCATCGACGGCAGCTTCTTCATCCCGACGACGAGGAGGGCGAGCGCGGCGAGGCTGAAGAGGTCGATCGAGGAGGCGATCGACGCGAGGAACGCCGGGACGTCCGGAGGGAGGAAGGCCCCCACGTTCGACTTCAGGATCCGCTGCACCGAGAGCTGGGTCTCCGAGGCGTCCGGGAGCGACATCAGGAGCGGGATCGAGACGAGCAGCCCGACGACGTTCGGCAGGTTCGCGTGGGCCCACACGGCCGTCGCCTGTCCGAAGCGGGCGTCCGAGCCCGACGCTCGCGCCCCGCCCCACAGGAGGAGGGCGACGAGGAAGAACGTGGCCGCCGTGAACGGGAGCGCCCAGAGGACCGCCTTTGCCGGCGTCCTGTTGGACCGCGCGGCCATCTCGCGGATCTGCTCGTCCGAGATCGTCTGGCCCGTCTTCTCGGCCCTCTTCTCGAACATCTCCCGGAAGGAGCGCTCCATGTCGATCTTGGGCGTCGAGACGAGGACGATGACGGCGATCCCGGCGATCCAGAGGAGGAACGGGAGCCACCAGGTCGGGCGACGGACGAGCCCCGCGAACGTCGCCGCGGGGCTCGCGAAGGTGCCGGCGAGAGCGCCGACGGGAGAAGGGCCCTCGGGCGGGCCCGCCGGCGACGCGGGGGCGCCGCCGGCCTCGGTCTCGGTCACGGCCGGGCCTCGTCCTCGACGGGCGTCCGCTCGAGCGCCACCGGCATCCCGCTCAGCTCGACGCCCTTCGTCGGGAGGAGGTCCCCGACCGCCTTGTGCCAGGCGGTGAGGGCCTTCAAGTGCCCCGCGACGGCGAGGAGCTCGTTCGACCGGGCCGAGGTCAGGTCGTTCTGGACCTGGGCGACGGTGAACGAGGTCGTCATCCCGTTGTCGAACTTCTTCCTCTCGGCGTCGAGGTTCCGCTCGGCCAGCTCGCGCGCCTTGCGGGCCGCGGCCACGGAGCGGACCGCGGTGTCGACGTTCCGCGCCGCGGCGCGGACCTCGACGGCGAGGTTCTGCTTGAGGAGCGCGAGGTTCGTCTTCGCGAGCTCGAGCTCCGTCGCGGCGACCGCGGCATTCGACCTCGCCGTCCGGTTGAAGACCGGGACCGAGAAGCTCAGCCCGAGCGTCCAGTTCGGGAAGTCGGCGCCCCGCACCTGGTAGATGGCGTCGGAGTAGCTCGAGCCGGGCCGGACCGACTCCTGGTTGAAACCGACGCCCGAGAGCCCGTAGGTGCCCTTCGCGTCGAGGCGCGGCCGAAGCTCGTCCCGGTTCCAGGCGAGGTTCACCTTCCGCGACTCGATCGAGTTGAGGGCCTGCTTCACCTCGGGCCGCAGCTCCAGCGCGGAGCGGATGCCCGACTCGACGTCGAGAGCGACGTTCTCCTGCGGCGGAGCGTCCACCGGGACGATCGGGCGGGCCCAGGAGGCGAGGTCGGTCAGGTTCAGGAGGCGCTTGAGCTGGTCCTGCGCCGCGCCGATCTGCCCCTCGGCCAGGATGATCTCCTGCTCGCGCTGGGCGATCGTCACCTCGGTCTGGACGATCTCGATAGGGGCGAGGGCGCCGACGTCGATCTTGATCTGGGTGATCCGGTTGAAGTCCTTCGCGCGGTCGAGGGCTTCCTTCTTCGAGTCGAGGTTGCCGAGGGCGTAGGAGAGGTCCCAGTAGGCGTTCTCGACCGCCTGGACGACCTCCTGGACGCTCGCCACGAAGTCCCAGGCGGACGCGTCACGGGCGAGGCGGCTCTGCACGATGAGGCGCGTGTTCACGCCCTTTCCGAAGCCGCGCAGGATCGGCTGCGTGAGGGACGCCGTCAGCCCGGCGGAGAACGTCGGGTTGATCTCGACGTAGCCCGGGATCGAGGTGTTCGTCGGCGAGTCGGAGCGCGTCCCGCCGAACCCGAGGCTGTACCGGGTGCCGTACGCCGTGAGGCCTCCGATCCCGAGGTCGAAGCTCTGGGTCTTCGAGACGTCCGACTGGAAGCTGCGTGTCTGGGGCGACTTCCGCGAGCTCGTCTCGACCGACGCCGTGAGCTCGGGGTCGAAGATCCCCTCGGCGGCCCCGAGCCCGAACGCGGAGCGCTCGTAGGTGAGCGACGCGACGTCGAGGTCGAGGGTGTTCCGGAGCGCGAGCTCGATCGCCTGGGAGAGAGTCAGCTCGACCTTCTCCGCCTCGGGGAGCGGCTGCGGCTGCCTCTTTCCGCTCTCGATCGGCACGGTGACGCGCGTCCCAGCGTCGCTGCCGAGGGCGGCGCCGCTCCAGAACGGCGCGAGGGCGAGGAGCGCGGCCGCGGCCGCGCGGCGCGGGAAGCGGCGCTCCCGTTCGTCGATTCTCAAGGCGTCCTCCTTGCCAGGTGTATCCACGCCAATCCCTTACGAAGAAGGGGGGAAAAAGTTTCCCGCGGCGGCCGGCTCCGGATCGTGACACGAATATCGATGCCCGCCCGGACCCGGGACGATCGTCTCCTCCGGGAGCTCCGTCCGGCACCGCTCCGACGCGCGCGGACAGCGGGGATGGAAGGGACATCCGGGGGGCGGGCCGGCCGGGGACGCCGGCTCTCCGGCGAGGCGACGCCGCTCGGCGTCCCCGGGCGTCGACCCGCTCCCGAGGCCGGGCCGGGAGGCGAGAAGCAGGGCGGTGTAGGGATGTCTCGGCGAGCCGAGGACCTCGGCGGTCGGCCCCTCCTCGACGATCCGGCCGAGGTACATGACGGCCGTCCGCGTCGCGACGTGCCCGACGACGCCGAGGTCGTGCCCGACGAAGAGGTACGCGGGGCGGGACGGCGTCGTGACCTGGAGGTCGAGGAGGAGGTTCAGAACCTGCGCCCGGACCGAGACGTCGAGCGCCGAGACGGGCTCGTCCAGGACGACGAGCTTCGGCGCCGTTGCGAGCGCGCGGGCGATGGCGACCCGCTGCCGCTGGCCGGTGGAGAGCTCGCCGGGCCGGACGAGACGCGCCTCGAGGGGAAGGCCGACGGCTTCGAGGAGCTCGGCCACGCGGGCGCGCCGACCGAGAGCGTCGCCGATTCCGTGGATCGCGAGCGGCTCGCCCACGATGGAGCCGACGCTCATGCGGGGGTTCAGCGAGCGCCCCGGGTCCTGGAAGACGACGCCGACGTCTCTCCGCGCGCGCCGGAGCGCGGGCAGCGGAAGGGCGAGCCAGTCGCGCCCGTCGAAGGCGATCCGGCCCCGGTCCGGCGCGAGCAGGCGGAGGACGAGCCGGGCCGTCGTGCTCTTCCCCGAGCCCGACTCGCCGACGAGCGCGAGCGTCTCGCCGGCGGCGAGGTCGAAGGAGACGTCCACGACCGCATGGACCTCCCTTCGGCTCCGGCCCGGGAGCAGAGCCCGCGGCGGCCGGAACGCCCTGGCGAGCCCCCGGACGGAGAGGAGCGGGGCCGATCGCTCGACGGGCGCCGTCACGCGCCTCTCCGTCCGACGAGGTGACACGCGGCCCGGCCTCCCGCGACGGGCGTCAATCGGGGTCTCTCGCCCTCGCAGCGGTCGAAGACGACCGGGCAGCGGGGCGCGAAGCGGCAGCCCGGTGGCCACGCTCCCGGCACGGCCGCCGAGCCTTCGATCGCCCGCAAGGGCCGGCGTTCCGCTCCCCTCCCCGCCATCGGGCGCGAGGCGAGGAGGGCCTTCGTGTACGGGTGCGCGGGCGAGTCGAGGAGCCGGGAGACCGGCCCTTCCTCGACGATCTCCCCGGCGTACATGACGAGGGCGCGGTCGGCGGCCTCCGCGACGACGTCGAGGTCGTGCGTGACGAGGAGGACGGCGAGGCCGAGCTCGTCCCGAAGGCGGCGAAGGAGATCGAGGAGCTGGGCCTGGATCGTGACGTCGAGCGCCGTCGTCGGCTCGTCGGCGACGAGCAGGCGGGGCCCGCCGCCCAGCGCGAGCGCGACCATGGCCCGCTGCCGCATCCCTCCCGACATCCGGTGAGGGAGGTCTTCCATCCGGGACTCCGGATCCGGGAGCGACACCCGCGAGAGCCACGAGATCGCCTCGCGGCGCGCCTCGTCGCGGGAAAGGCCCCGGTGGCGCCGGAGGACGGCGACGAGCTCGGAACCGATCGTCCGGACGGGATCGAGCGCCTCGCCCGGCTCCTGGAAGACGAAGCCGATCCCTCCTCCGCGGAGACGGCGAAGCTCCGCAGGGGCGAGGCTCGCCACGTCCCGGCCCTCGAAGACGACCTCGCCCGCCGTCCGGCGGCCCGGTTCCGGGACGAGGTCGAGGAGGGAGAGCGCGGTCACCGTCTTCCCCGAGCCCGACTCGCCGACCAGGGCGACGATCTCGCCGCGGGCGACGTCGAACGAGATTCCGTCGACGACGAGGGTCTCCCCGAAGGCGATCGAGAGGGAACGGACGGTGAGGAGCGGGGCTTCGCCCGGGCCGGCAGCTCCGTCGCGCGTCATCGGAGCCCCGATGATACCGGCGCGCCGGCCCTCTCCGTTCGAGTCCGGCCCCACAACGGTTCCGGGTCGCAGGGCCACGCCGAAGACGAAGCTCGGACGGCGGGCACCGTCAGGGGGCGACGATCGGACGCAGCTCCTTGATCCGGGCGGGGACGTCGCGATAGTTCGCGTTGGCGCTGAAGATCTCGAGGTAGGTCCGGTAGGCGCCCTCGGCGTCGCCGATCTGCTCGAGGACCCCGGCCAGGGCGTACTGGAGGCCGAGCCGGTCGTCGTCCTTGATGCCGACGGTGTCGAGGCCCTTGCGGTACCACTTCACCGCGAGCTGCGGGAGGCCCTTCTCGAGGAAGCAGAGGCCGAGCATCGCGCAGCACTCCACGGAGTGGAGCGGGTCCTTCGCCGCGAGCTGGAACTCGCCGATGGCCTCGTCGGTGAGTCCCATCTCCTTGTAGGCGATCCCGAGGTTGTAGTGGGTCTCGTAGTCCTCGGGAGAGAGCTGCTGCTCGACGCCCTTCTTGAAGTCGCGGAAGATCTCCTCGAGCGAGACCTCCCGGCCCTCTTCCGTCGGCGCCGTCTCCCCTTCCTTCCGGAGCTCGGTGTGCAGCTCGTCGGCGAAGTTGAAGAACTCCTGCTCGTCCGAGAAGAGTCCCGACTCGTCGAGGGCGGGCGCCCCCTCCGGGACGACCGGGATCGGTCCCGAAGGCTGGTTCGACTCGCGGACCATGTCCTCCGTGAGAGACCGGCCGAGCTCGGCGTCCAGGACCGAGTCGAGGTCGTCGGAGAGGAGGTCGTGGAGGGACGCCCGGGACGCCTCCGTGCCTCCGCGGCCGCCCTCGAGGCGCACGCGGCGAAGGGCGAGGTCCGGGTTGCCCGGGAACCGCCCCTCCAGGCCCTGGAGCCGTTCCGCGGCGTCCACGACCATTCCCTGGTCGAGGCAGAAGTCGAGCTCGGAAAGCTCCTCCTCCGAAGGACCTGCCGGGATCTCGGCGAGCTCCCCCGCCGGCTCTGCAGGACCCTCGATCTCCGCGAGCTCGACGGGCGCCGGCGGAATCTGCGCGAAGGCGAAGCCGGGCTCCTCGGCGGGAGTCTCTTCGACGACCGTGACGTCCGTTTCGAGCGCCGCGTTCTCGGCCACCGGCTCTGCGGTGGAGGCGGTGTCCGCGATGAGCTCGGCGCCGATCGGCTCTTCGACTCTGGTGACTTCGGGCGTGTCGGTCGCCTCGGGAACCGCCGGTTCGACGCTCCCGGCCTCGTCCTCCGGAACGACCGCGGGAGGGTGGGGCCTCTTCCCCAGCGACCGCAGCAGGTCGTCCGGCAGGACGACGTCGGCCCGGCTCGCCCTGGAGGCCTTCGCCTTCGGCTTCTCCTTCTTCCCGAGGAGGTCCAGCTCGACGTCCTCGGGCCGGACCGCACGGACCTTCTCCGTCGCCGGGCGCGCCGGCCGGTCCAGGCCGAGGAGCGCCTCCGCGGAGAGCCTCGTCCGAGGAGCGGAGGCGGGCCGTCGCTCGGCCGCGGCCTCCGGAGCCTCCTCCGTCTCCGGAGGCGCGAGGGGCGCCGCGACGGAGGTCGCGGCCTCGGCGGGAGCCTCGACCGGCTCTTCCGGCAGAGCGACCTCGGAAGGTGCCGAAACCTCCGGGAGCGGAAGGGGTGCCGCCTCGGCGATCGGCTCCTCGGCTTCGAGCGGCTCGGCGAAGAAACGGTCTCCGGAGGGAGGCGGCACGGTCGTGAAGGCCGTTCCGGCCTCGAACGAATCCGCTTCGTCGACGGACGACACTTCCAGAGCCGCTGGCTCGCCCGTCGAGGACGCGGCGTCGGCGACCGCCGGAGAAGCAGGCTCGGCGTCCGTCGGGAGGCCGACGTCCATGGGAACCCGCACGGGCCCGGAGAGGATTTCCGTGAGGGGCTCGTCGAGTGCCGCGAGAGGGAGCGGGACCGCTGCGGCGCCGACCGCTTCGAGGTCTTCGCTTTCCTCGAGGGACGGTTCGGCGGCCTCGCCGGCCGGAGAAGGCCGCAGGTCCGGCCCGCCTTCGTCCTCGCCTGCGCCGGAAAGCGCCTCGGCCGGCGCTTCGACGACGACGGCGGGCAGCTCCGCGACGGGACGGAGGGGCTCTCCGAGGAGCCCTTCCAGCCCCCGGATCCGGTCGTCCCGGCCCACCGCCTCGTAGGCCTCCGCGAGGACGATTCCGTGGGCCCGGGCGGCCGCGCGGTTCCCCTGCTCGAGCGTGATCTCGAAGAGCCGCTCCCGGACCTTCAGGTTACCGGGCGCCTTTTCGATCCACGGGACGAGCTGGTCGAACGCCTTCTCGAGGAGGCCGTAACGGCGGAAGACGTCTGCCTCGACGAGGGCGTCCTCGACGGCGGCGTCCGGAGTGATCGTCCCCGAGGCCGGTCCCCAGGAGAGCGGTCCGCCGAGGTCGACCGCGGACGGAGCCGTGCCCGCCTCGGGCATCGGCCAGGAGGGTGCGCCCGAGAGCACGTCCCCGAACGTCGGAGGCGGAAAATCGGGGTCGGCGTCGATCGCGGACGCTCCGAATCCGCTCGGCGCTTCGAGCGGGACGTCGAACTCGCGAGGAGCGGGAAGCCCGGAGACCGGGGTCGCATGATGGACCTGAGCGCTCGACCGGAGGTCTCCGATCGCTTCGCGCGTTCCGGAGCGCTCTCCTCGGCTCTCCGCGGCCGACTGGCGAGCCTCGAAGGCTTCGAGCGCCTCCGCGGCGGAAAGCGTCCCCCAGGCCGGTTCGTCGCCCGGCGAATCGGCTTCGATCTCGGGGAATCGGGAAGGCGCCGGGAGGCCACGGGGAGGCGTCGGAGGCGCCGCCTCTTCCGCCGCCGGGACCTCCTCCCCCGCCAGCTCGGCGTCGTCGAGATCGAACTCGAACTCGGACGCGGAGTCGGGGGCGGGGACGAGCGGCTCCGGGAGCGACGGCGGAACCTCTGCCGGCGCGCCCGGGCGCCGTTCCGGCAGGTCGAATCCCGAGAGCGTGACCTCGAGGCTCCGCTCCATCGTCGGCGGCGGGACACGGGGTGGCGAGGGCGGCAGGATGCCGGCTTTCGGCGCGAGCTGCGTGAGGCGGGCCCGGAACTCCGAGTTGTCGGGCTGCACCCGGGCGCAGACACGCAGGAGGTCCGCCGCCTCGACGAGCATCCCCTTCTTCCGGTAGAGCTCGGCGAGGGCGGAACGGAAAGGCAGCGCCGTGATCTCGTCGCCGGAGCCCGCCGCGAGGTCGACGATCTTCCGGACGATCTCCTCGTTGTCCGGCGCGGCCCTCGCGATCGGGACGAGGAGGGCGAGCGCCTTCTTCGTCTCGCCGCGCCGGACCGACGCTTCCGCCAGGGGCAGCGCCGCGCTCCACGCGAGGTCGGGCCGCCGGCCCTTCAGCTGGATCCGAACCGCGGCGGCGAGGACCTCCTCGTTCTCGGGATCGACCGCGCGCGCCTTGTCCGAGTAGCTGCGCGCTTCGGCCATGTCGTTCGCGGCGAGAGCCGCCTCGGCGGCGAGGAGGAAGAGCGGGACGGAGCGCGGGCTCGCCTCGAGCCCCTTGCGGAGCACGGACCGGGCCTGCTCGACGGAGTTGATCGACAGGAGCAGCGGGACGAGGGTCCGGAGGATGTCGACGTTGTCCGGCGCGAGCTTGAGCGCCTTCTCGTAGACGCGGATCGACTCCTCGTTTGCGCCGCGCTCGGAGAGCGCCGCCGCGACCACCGCGTACTCCTGAAGCGCCTCGGGAAGCCGCTTGGCCTGGGTGAAGAGGTCGGCGAGGCGGACGTGGAGCTGCAGGTTCTGCGGCTCGATCGCGACCATCTTCTGGTAGATCCCGACCGCTCCCTGGAGGTTGTCCTGCTTCAGGAGGTAGTCGGCGAGGACCTGGTAGTTGCTCTTCGCCTCCATCCAGAGCTGCTGCTTGACGTAGAGCTCCGCGAGCTTCTCGTAGATGTCGAGGCGGGCCGGGTCGAGCTTGTTGATCTTCTTGTACATCGCGATGCCGCGGACGTAGAAGCCGTCCCGGGCGTAGTGCTCGGCGATGCGCAGGAAGAAGGGGATCGACTCGTCGTTTCGTCCGAGCCGGACGAAGAGGTCGCCGACCTTGTTCAGGACGTTGATGTCGTTCGGGGTCTCTTCGAGGACCTTCAGGTAGTCCTTGAGCGCGGCATCGACCTTTCCCTTCAGCAGGGACTTCTCGGCAGAAGCGATCAGCGATTCGCGCTTGCTGGCCACGGCTGATCTTCGCCCGATTCCTCAGGCCACCGCAACGGTGGATGCGGAGCGGTCGCGCGAAAGGACCCCGGTGAACGTGAGCCGGTGGTCGGGCGAAGGTCCGTGACGGCGGAGCGCCTCGAGGTGCGCGGCGCTGCCGTAGCCCTTGTGCGCGGCGAAGCCGTACCACGGGTGCCGCTGGTCGAGCGCACGAAGCTCGGCGTCCCGAGCCGTCTTCGCGAGGACCGAGGCCGCACAGATGCAGGCGACCGTGGCGTCGCCCTTCACGACGGCGCGCTGAGGGAGGCCGAGCCCGGGGATCGGGAACCCGTCCACCAGGACCAGGTCCGGCGCCCCTCCGGCGAGCTCCGCGAGCGCCCGCCGCATCGCGAGGAACGAGGCGGCGGCGATCCCGAGCGCGTCGATCTCTGCCGCCGAGGCCGCGCCGACGCCCCAGGCCTCCGCGCCGGCGCGGATCCGCGGGGCGAGCGCCTCGCGGACGGAGGGCGAGAGGGCCTTCGAATCGTCGAGACCGCGCAGGAGAAGGCCGGCGGGGAGGATGACCGCGGCCGCGTGGACGGGGCCGGCCAGGGCACCCCGGCCCGCCTCGTCGACCCCTGCGATACGCCGCGCCCCGCTCGCACGCGCAGCCTCCTCGGCCGCGAGGAGGGCCCGGAGGCGGGCATCCTCGTCCGAAAGGAGGGAGGAACGCCCGTCGCCCCGCTCGCGCGTGGCGACGCGGGGCGACGAAGGCGGAGAGCCCGGGCGACGGTCCATCCCTCTCCTCGTCCGGCGGGCGCGCGAACGCTCCGCCCGGGGGCTTCACGCCCCCGAAGGTTCAGGCGTCCCGCTTCTCGGCGATACGGGCGGCCTTGCCGCGGAGCTTCCTGAGGTAGTAGAGCTTGGCGCGGCGGACGACGCCGTGGCGCTCCACCTCGATCTTCTCCAGGACCGGGGAGTGGACCGGGAACGTCCGCTCCACGCCGATCCCCTGGGAGATCTTGCGCACCGTGAAGGTCTCCCGGACCCCGCCGCCCTTGCGGGCGATGACGAGACCGTTGAAGACCTGGATCCGCTCCTTCTCCCCCTCGCGCACCTTGACGTGCACCTTCACGGTGTCGCCGGGGGCGAACGGCGGAATGTCACCGCGCAGAGACTGGCGTTCCGCCTCGAGCAGCTTGTCCATTTCGAGGAACCTCCGAAGACGTCTTGGCCACCCCGGCGGAAGAGGACACGTATCCCCCTCCCGGACGACCAGATCGCGGATTCTACGGAGTCCGGCCTCGCCGGGCAACCCGGTCGAAGAGCTCGCGGTCCTCCGGCGTTCGGGGGACGAAGCGATCGAGCAGGTCCGGGCGGTGGCGCGCCGTCTGCTCGAACTGCTGCTCCCGACGCCAGCGCCGGATCCTCTCGTGATGACCGGACAGGAGCGGCTCGGGGACGGCGAGCCCCCGGAACTCGCGCGGGCGGGTGTAGTGGGGGTGGTCCAGGAGCCCGTCCTCGAAGCTGTCGAGCCGGACGCTGTCCTCCTCCCCGACGACCCCCGGCACGAACCGCGAGACCGCTTCGAGGAGCGCCAGGGCCGCGGCCTCCCCTCCCGAGAGGACGAAGTCTCCCAGCGAGACCTCCTCGTCGACGAGGCCCGACTCGCGCACACGTTCGTCGATCCCCTCGTACCGGCCGCAGACGAGGACCAGGCGCGGTCGCAGCGCGAGCTCGCGTGCGAGCGCCGCGTCGAGGCGCCGCCCTCGCGGAGACAGGACGACGACGTGAGGCACGGCGGCTCCCTCCTCGGCCTCGAGCGCCTCGAGGGCGGCGACGAGCGGGGGCGCCGAGAGGACCATCCCGGGCCCCCCGCCGAACGCCTCGTCGTCGACCTTCCGGTGCGGGTCCTCACTGAAGGGGCGGAGGTCGACGACCCGCACCTCGAGGAGGCCGTCCTCGATCGCCTTGCCGACGAGAGCCTCTCCGAGGGGAGAGGCGAAGTACCCGGGAAAGATCGTGACGAGGTCGAACCTCATTCGTCGAGGAGCCCCGGCGGAGGGTCGAGGACCACGAGCTTCCCCGCGACGTCGACCGAGACGACGATCGGCTCGACGAACGGCACGTCGCGCTCGCCGCCGGGCGTGCGGACCGAGAGGAGGCTTCTCCCGCCGACCTCCGCGAGGCCGGTCACGACGCCGAGATCTCGCCCCGCGCGGTCGACCGCACGGCAGCCTTCGACGTCGAAGTGGTAGACGTACCCCTCGGGCCGCGGGACCTCGTGGCCCGCCGGGACGGCGACGTCGATCCCCCGGAGGGCCTCCGCCTCGGTCCGCGTCCCGACGCCCTCGAAGCCGATCAGGAGACGCTCTCCCGCGGGCCGCACCGTCGAGACGACGAGCTCCCGCCGGGCCGTCCCGGCCGTCCCGGTCGCGACCAGGACGAGCCCGGGGACGAAACGTTCCGGGAAGTCGGAGAGGACCTCGACGCTCATCTCGCCGCGAAGGCCGTGGGGCCGCGCGAGGCGTCCGACGACGACGAGGTCCTCCGCTGCCACGGCCGGCCCGGCGCCCGTCAGACCTTCGGCCGGGCGAGGAGCTTGCCGACCGTCCCGGACGCGGTGGCGCCCTTGGCGATCCAGGCGTTCGCCTTGTCGACGTCGAGCTCGAGGAGCGGCGGGTTCTTCGTCGGGTCGTAGTAGCCGAGCTCCTCGATGACCATGGCGGTCGGGGTGCGGCGGCTGTCGGAGACGACGATTCGGTACGCCGGGGCGTTCGTGCCGCCCGTGCGGCGGAGTCGGATCTTCAGCATCGGTTTCCTTTCGGCGCGGTGTCCAGGGCCTGCCGGATCAGAAGCGCATCCGGGAGGCGCCCTTCATCATCTTCTTCATCTCGAGATACTGCTTGAGCAGCTGGTTGATGTCCTGGACCGACGTGCCCGAGCCTCGGGCCACGCGGAGCTTCCGGCTCCCGTTGAGCAGCTTCGGGTCGTTCCGCTCCGCGGCCGTCATCGAGTCGATCATCGCCTCGAGGTGCTTCGTCGCGTCGTCCTCGATCTGGAGGTCGCGGAGCTGCTTGAACGGCCCCACCTTCGGAAGGTGCCCGACGAGCGTCGAGAGCGGGCCGAGGCGCTTGAGCTGGCGGAAGTGGTCCCTCAGGTCGTCGAGCGTGAACTCGTTCTTCCGGAGACGCTCCACGGCCTTCTGGGCCGCCTTCTGGTCGGCCTCCGACGAGACCTTCTCGATGAGCGTCATCACGTCGCCCATCCCGAGGATCCGGGACGCGGCGCGGTCGGGATGGAACGGCTCGAGGTCGGCGGTCTTCTCGCCGATGCCGGCGAACTTGATCGGCTTGCCGACGACGGTCGAGAGCGAGAGCGCGGCGCCGCCGCGGGCGTCGCCGTCGAGCTTCGTGAGGATGACGCCGGTCAACGGCAGGCGTTCGGAGAACGCCCGGGCCGAGGTGACGGCGTCCTGCCCGGTCATCGCGTCCGCGACGAAGAGGACCTCGTCGGGATCGCAGACCTCTCGGATCCGGGCGACCTCGTCCATGAGCGCGTCGTCGACGTGGAGGCGCCCGGCCGTGTCGACGATCGCCACGTCCCAGCCGAAAAGCTTCGCCTCCTTGACCGCCGCCTTCACCCGGGCCACGGCGTCGGTCTCCCCCTTCGGGTCGAAGCACGGGAGGCCGTTCTCCTTCCCGAGCGTCCGGAGCTGTTCCGTGGCGGCGGGTCGGTAGACGTCGGCCGGGACCAGGAGGACCTGCTTGCCGAGCTTCTTCTTCAGATGGAGGGCGAGCTTCGCGGCGGTGGTCGTCTTGCCCGAGCCCTGGAGGCCGACGAGGAGGATGACCGACGGGCGCCTCTTCAGGACGAGGTTCGCCGTCGTCCCGCCGAGGAGCGCGACGAGTTCCGCCTGGACGATCTTCAGGACCTGCTGCGCCGGCGCGAAGGCGGTCAGCACCTCCTGGCCGACGGCCTTCTCCCGGACGCGCTGGGAGAAGCCCTTGACGACGTCCAGGTGGACGTCCGCCTCGAGGAGTCCGGTCCGGATCTCCTTGAGAGCCTCGTCGACGTGGAACTCCGTCAGGTGACCCTCACCCCGGAGCCCCTTCATCACGCGTTGCAGACGGTCGGACAGTGAGTCGAACATCGCCCGAAGGCGCGGAGTCTACGTGCCGCTGCCGGGGTGGTCAAACGTCGAGGTCCTTCCGCGCGAGCGACGAGATCCGTCTCGGTCCCGCCGGGGTCTCGCCGCGATCCTCCCCCACACTTTTCCCCTTGACAGGCGCTCGAATTCCCCTAATCTCCTCTCGAAGCTCGGGCGAGGAAACTCGTCGACGGTATTTGTGTGTAACGCGGGGGTCGACACCGCCAACCACGAAAGGCCGTCCCGGCAGCCGAGCCGGTTCGAGACTCGAAGCGCCGATTACGCACTGAGAACTTCACCGGATCCCTGATCGCTGACGTGCAGCGAAAAATCGACCCCGGGATAAGAAAGAAGGAGTCACCATGAAGAAGATCCTTTCCGTCGTCGCCCTCATCGCCATCTCCGCCTCCCTCGTCGCCTGCGGCGGAGAGAAGAAGGAAGCGGCCCCCGCCGAGGCCCCCGCCGTCGTCGAGGAGCCCGCCCCGGCCACCGAGGCCGCCCCCGCCACGACGGAGGCCGCCCCGGCCACGACCGAGGCCGCCCCGGCCACGACCGAGGCCGCCCCGGCCCCGACGACCGAGGCCGCCCCGGCCCCGGCGAAGTAAGCCACTCTTTTCCGGTACTTCGGAAACGCCCCGCGCGAGCGGGGCGTTTCTCTTTTTCGTCTCCGCCGGGAGACGATCCGCTGGCAGGACGATTGCACGATCCGGATCGGCCGAGAGGCCGGAGGTCAGCATGAGCCGCACCGCCACGTTCGCCACAGCCGCCGCTTTCGCCGTCGCCGCACTCGCTGCCGCGCCCGCGCCGGCGGACACGATCGCCACGACGAGCGCCTTCCTTCCCGCCGTGAACATCGACGGCGCGACGGGAACGTTCCTCACCGACGTCTGGATCTTCAATCCGGAGCCGACGCTCGAGAACGACGTGACGCTGTACTTCACGCCGGCCGGCGTCGACGGCTCGCAACTCCAGGGCTTCCGGATCGATCCCCCGCTCGCCCCGCGCGAGTCGGTCGCTCTGAAGGACATCCTGAAGAACTACTTCGGCAAGACGAAGACGTTCGGGCTCCTCGAGGTGCGGGGAAGCTATCCGATCATGGTGACGAGCAACACCTACAACGTCGCGGGAGCGATTCCGGGCACCTACGGGCAGTACTCCCCCGGCCAGCCCAAACGTAACGCGCTCGCGTTCGAGGACTCCATCTACGGGAACCTCTACATCAACGGCCTCACGAACGATCCGGCGCTCCGCACGAATGCCGTCGTCATGAACCCGAGCGGCCGGAGGCTCGAAGCCGGCGTGCAGCTCGTCGACGCGATGGGGACCGTCTACGGTACGAGGATCTACGAGGTGGAGCCTTACTCCCTCCACCAGATCAACGACGTCTTCGGCTCCGAGTTCCGCTCGTTCAACCCGCCGGCCGGCGGCCCCTGGCGCCTGAACCTCTTCGTCAACCTCGACAACGAAGCCCTCATCCTCGGCTACGCGACCGTCACCGACAAGCGGACGGGCGACCCGTACCTGATCCCCGCCGAAGCCATGAGGCCGTGACGCGGGCGCTCCTCGTCGACCTCGGGAAAGTCCTCGTCGCGTTCGACCACGGGGTCACGTGCGAGCGGATGTCGGAGGCGACCGGCGTGCCCGCCGGCCGCCTCCGCGGCGTCCTCTTCGGGGAGCTCGAAGGGGACTTCGACCGGGGACGGCTGACGCCCGCCGCGTTCTTCCGAGCCTGCGAGGCGCGGCTCGCGCTCTCCCCCGTCCCGGACGAGGCCTGGATCGGGGCCTGGCGCGACATCTTCACGCCGCTGCCGGAGGCGATCGCGGCTCTCGGCCGCGTCCGACCGGGCGTCCGCCGCGTCCTGGTGTCGAACACGAACTCTCTCCACTGGGAGGGGGTCCTCGCGGTCTTTCGCCCCGAAGAGCTGCTCGACGAGGTCGTCCTCTCGTTCCGCGTCGGGGCCGCGAAGCCGGACCCGGCGTTCTGGGAAGCCGCCCTCGCGGCCGCGGGCTGCGGGCCCGACGAATGCGTCTACGCCGACGATCGCCCCGAGCTCGTGGCCGCCGCGTCCGCCCTCGGAATCCCCGGCTTCGTCGTGGACGGCCCCGAGTCCCTCAGGCGTGGTCTCGCCCGATACGAGCTGCTCGTTCCGCCCACCACCGTCTCCGGGAATTCCCCGGCGGCGACCGACGTTCCGAGACGCTGACATGACGAGTCTTCCCCGTCGCGCGCCCCGCCTTCTCGCCATCGCCCTCCTCGCCGTCCTGCCGACGGCCGCCTGCAGCCGTCCGGAATCACCCGCCGGGACGACGTCCGCCTCCGGGGGCGGCCTCGCGTTCTACAGCCGAGGCTTCCACGCGGCCCTCG